>CAYUYD010000068.1:0-10712 GCA_964449105.1 uncultured Planctomycetaceae bacterium
TTTTAAAATCCAGTAATCCAGTAATCCCTAAAATCCTGCTATCTTTGTTTCCGTAGTGGCCGAAGTTTATTTTGCCATTCAAAGGTCAGTAAATGAACGCAGTCGGCGCTGACATCCGGTATCGTGCAGCGGTGGCGACCGCTGTTGTCGCGGGCGTGTTTTCCGCGATTGTCTGCGCGCTGCTCGTATGGAATTACCTCAACAGCGACGTTACCACCCCGCTGGATTCCGAAGAGTTAACGATACTAAAGGTCGAGCAGAAGGCCAATCCGTACGACGAGCGGCTCAAGGAGCGTATCCGCCGGACGGACCTGGAATTGAGGCGGGAGTATTTTCGCAGGCAGGCGTTCGGCGTCCGCGGCGGTTATCTGCTGGTCGGCGGTCTGGCGGCGCTCTTGATTTCCGCCGGTCTCGCCGCCGGTTGTCGCAAGTCCGTCCCGATGCCCGCCCCGCCGGGCGACCAGGAACGAGCCGAGGTGCGGTCGTCGGTCCTTGCGCGATGGTTTGTAGCGGCTGTGGGTCTGGTCCTCCTGGCCGGCGCGTCAATCATGGCGGTTATTACACCGACGGAAGGATTCCCCGTCGGCGACAGCGTTGAAAAACCGGCTCCGCAGGTCGCCCGTTTCCCCTCGGCAGAGGAAATAGCGAGAAACTGGCCTCGCTTTCGCGGGCCGGGCGGGGCAGGAATATCGGCATATACGAATGTTCCGGCGGAATGGAACGGCAAGACAGGCGAGGGAATCCTCTGGAAGACGCCCGTGCCCCTTCCGGGAAAGAACTCCCCCGTCGTCTGGTCTAATCGCGTCTTTCTGACCGGAGCGACAGCCCAAACGAGGCAGGTATATTGCTTTGACGCCGATTCGGGGAAACTTCTGTGGCAGCGGGACGTAATCAACGTTCCCGGAAGCGTCGCCGAGCCGCCGAAGGTCATGGAGGATACCGGCTATGCCGCACCGACGGCGGTGGCTGACGGCCAGCGGGTATATGCGATATTCGCCAACGGCGACCTAGTCTGCTTCGATTTCGACGGCAAGCGGCTTTGGGCGATTAACCTGGGCCTGCCGGACAATATGTACGGCCACGCCACTTCGCTTGCGATGTGGCGAAACTTGCTGCTGGTGCAGTTCGACCAGCGTGCGGCCGAGTATAACAAGTCGAAAATCATCGCTCTTGACGGTCTGACCGGAAGGCAGGTCTGGGTGAAGCAGCGCCCCGTGCCCGATTCCTGGTCTTCGCCGATTGTTATAAACGCCGGCGGAAAAGACCAGGTAATCACCTGCGGAAACCCGTGGGTGATTTCCTACAATCCAGCCGACGGGGCCGAACTGTGGCGGGCCGAGTGCCTCGGCGGCGATGTTGCCCCAAGCCCGATCTATGCCGGCGGGCTGGTTTTTGCCGTCAACAGCGGCGCAGCCCTGGCGGCTATCAAACCGGACGGCGCAGGCGACGTTACAACGACCCACATCGCATGGACGGCTACCGACAGCCTGCCGGACATCTGCTCGCCTGTCAGCGACGGGAAACTGCTCTGGCTGATGGAGACCTACGGGATACTGACCTGCTGCGACGCCAAAACCGGTAAAATGGTATGGGATAAGGACCTGGACGCATCTTTCAACGCCTCGCCGGCCCTGGTCGGCGATCGGGTTTATCTTATCAGCACCAACGGCGTAACAATCGTTATCGAATCGGCGGGAGAATACAAGGAAATCGCCCGCAGCGAACTGGGCGAAAAGGTCTTCGCATCCCCTGCCTTTATGGATGGGCGGATTTACATACGAGGCGAGAAGAACCTTTTTTGCATAGGACGGTGATGTCGCTTTTCCGACGCGGAGTTAATTTATGAAATGCCTAATGCCTAATGACCAATGTCTAATGAATGTCTAATGACGAATGACTAAGAGAAACCGAAAAACGGTTTTCTCTAAAATTTGGTTTGGTGATGCCTGGCGTAGAAGGTGGTTAGACATTGGACATTGGTCATTGATTGGTCATTGGTCATTAGAAATTAGACATTTATTGGTTGCGTTATCGGTTCACAAATAATGACTGAATTTGAGTTATCATTCGTGGATAGTATCGTCGGGCAACTGGGTCGCAGCCCCGATGTGGTGATTCCGATCCTCCAGGCGATTCAGGAGCACTATCGTTACCTGCCGCCCGAAGCGCTTCAGCGTGTCTGCGAGATTACCGAGATTACGCCGGCGCGGATCGCCGGCGTAGCGACGTTCTATATGCAGTTTCGTCATCGTCCTGCCGGCCGGCATACGATCCGCGTGTGCGTCGGGACCGCCTGCCACGTCCAGGGCGCAGGGGCGGTCTATGACGGCCTGTGTCGCCATCTGGACATCCAGCCCGACAGCGGCGCCGACACCGACGCCGATGGAATCTTCACAATCGAAAAGGTCGCCTGCCTGGGATGCTGCTCGCTCGCGCCGGTGGTGCGGATCGGCGATGTAACCTTCGGCCACCTGACGGGCGATACCGCCGCCGAGGCAGTGCGCGATTTTTTGAGGCTTCAGGACCGCCGACAGGCGGATCGAAATGCGCCTCGCCCTATCGAGGCAGGGGCGGAGGTCGGACAGATAAGCATCAGTCTGGACACCTGCTGCCTTGCCAGAGGATGCGGGGACGTCTATCAGGCATTGCAGGAGGCGGTGGCCGAAACAGGCGCAAGAGTCAGGATCAAGCGAGTCGGATGCGCCGGTATGAGTTACATGAAGCCGCTGGTAACCGTTGCACTGCCGGACCGTCCTCCCGCACTGTATGCGGGCGTCAAACCGGAAGACGCGAAGGCAATCGTGCTGCGCCACTTCAGGCCGGACCGAATCACGCGGAAAATCAGATTGGCTGCTTCGCGCATCCTCGAAAACATACTGACCGACGATGCCTGGCCGCCGGTTACGCGATATTTGACAGACGTCCGCGACCCGATAATTTCCCAGTTCGCAGACCCGCAGAAGCGGATCGCCACCGAGCACTGCGGACAGACAGACCCAACCGACCTGGATGAGTATCTTGCCGCCGGCGGGTTCGAGGCGCTGCGCAAGTGCGTCGGGGAACTTACGGGCGAACAGGTCATAGATGAAATCCGTCGCAGCGGGCTGAGAGGACGGGGCGGGGCGGGGTATCTCACTGGGCTGAAGTGGCTTGGCGTTCGGCAGGCGGGTAGTGGTAAAAAATATGTCATCTGCAACGGCGACGAGGGCGACCCGGGCGCATTCATGGACCGCATGCTGCTGGAGTCCCATCCGTACCGGATAATCGAGGGCGTGGCGATCGCCGCTTACGCCGTCGGGTCCGACGAGGGGTGTCTCTACATCCGCGACGAATATCCCCTTGCGGTGCAGCGAATATCGGATGCGATCCGGCAGTGCGAGCAGCGGGGCTTCCTGGGCGACGGCCTCTTCGGGACGGATATGAATCTGCATCTTCGCGTAGTCCGTGGCGCCGGCGCGTTCGTTTGTGGCGAGGAGACGGCGCTGCTGGCGTCCATCGAGGGTCGGCGGGGGATGCCCCGCCCGCGCCCGCCATATCCCGCCCAGAGCGGGCTGTGGGGCAGGCCCACTCTCGTCAACAACGCCGAAACCTTCTCGCTGGTTCCCTGGATAATGCGCAACGGGGCCGAGGCCTTCGCATCGTTGGGCGCGGGCAACAGCAAGGGCGCCAAGGTCTTCGCCCTCGCCGGAAAGATAGTCCGCGGAGGGCTGGTCGAGTTGCCGATGGGCATGACTATTCGGCAGATCGTCGAGAAAATCGGAGGAGGCATTATCGGAGGGAAGCGTTTCAAGGCAGTGCAGATCGGCGGACCTTCCGGCGGGTGCATACCCGCCGAACTGGCCGATACGCCGATCGATTACGAATCGCTCACCGACGTCGGGGCGTTCATGGGTTCGGGAGGGCTGGTCGTCCTCGACGAGACCGACTGCATGGTCGATATTGCACGCTACTTCCTGGAATTCACGCAGGACCAGTCCTGTGGCCGGTGCTCCTTCTGCCGGATCGGGACGCGCCGAATGCTGGATATCCTCAACCGCATCTGCTCGGGCGAAGGCCATGCCGGAGACTTAGAAACGCTGGAACACCTCGCCGACGCGGTGGCCAGGTCGAGCCTCTGCGGACTCGGCAAAAGCGCGCCGAACCCGGTCATCTCCACGCTGCGATACTTCCGCGACGAATACGAGGCGCACCTCGGCGGTTCATGCCCTGCCGGGGTGTGCAAAAAACTGATAAAGTACGTGATTACCGACGACTGTATCGGCTGCACGCTCTGCGCCCAGCACTGCCCCGCCGATGCGATTAAGATGGACCCGCATAAGAAACATGAAATCGACGCCGAAAAGTGCATCCGCTGCGGAACCTGTATGCGAGTATGCCGGTCCGAAGCGATAAAGGTCGAATAGACAATCGCCTAATCGAGGTCTTTGCCGGCGTCTTTCCCGTCCGGCAGGCGGGCCCAGCGGAACTTTGCGGAACTGCTGCGAGGGTTGTTGTGAACCTCCAGGCCTGATGGGACGATCACGCGCTGGCTTATCGCGACGTACACGCCCCTGCGCCGGTCGTCGCGAAAGGCGGTCTTTACCAGACGGTCCTCGCCGCTATGGAAGCTGATGACGCCGATCCGCCCGCCGGGACGGAGGATCGTGGGGGCCAGGCGCAGCAGCTGCCTCAGGCTGCCCAGTTCGTCGTTGACGAGGATCCGCAGCGCCTGGAACGTACGGGCGGCGGGATGGAGGTCTTTGTACTCCGCCTGCTTGCGCCATAGTTTTTCGGTGGTGCCCTTGGCGTTGAAGATCAGGCTGAGGATCTGTCCCGTCCGCGCGATAGGCTCGACCTGGCGCTGGTTGACGATCCACTCGGCGATGCGTTCGTGATCGGGTTCGTCCGACAATTCCCGCAAAGCCCGCGAAAGGTCCTCTTTCGATAACGTCGCCAGCAGGTCCGCCGCCGTGCGTTTCAGGCGATCGTCCATGCGCATGTCCAGGGGGCTGTCGGGATGCTTGTAGCTGATGCCGCGGGATGGGTCGTCCACCTGCATGCTTGAGACGCCCAGGTCGGCGAAGATGATGTCATAACCGTCGATGCCTTCCTCGCCCAGCACGTTGGCGGCGCCGGCGTAGTTCATGTGGTGCAGGCTGAAGGGCGCGCCGAGCGGTTCCAGGCGATTGCGTGCGAGCCGGAGGTTGGGTCCGTCCACGTCGAAGCCGATAAGTCGCCCCGTCCTGCCGATGCGGCGCATGAACTCCATCGCGTGCCCGCCGTAACCGATGGTGCAGTCGGCCACAATCTCTCCGCTCGCGGGCTTCAACCATGCCATTACCTCTCGCAGCATGACGGGGACGTGCGTTCCGGCGGGGGTTCGGCCTCTGGCTCGGATGTGCTCCTGGATGCCCGGGTACGCCTGCGGGTTGAGTTCCTTGTAGCGGTGCTCGAACCTCCGGGGGTTCCTGCCGGGATAGCGGGGGCGCCGCCGCGGTCGCTTGTCGCCTGCGCCGGGACTGCTGTTGTTCGCGTCAGGCGGGGCCATCCGATTGCATTCTCCAAAAAATCGCCGGTTCCGGGTTCCGGGTTTTAAAAAGCCATTCTACTCAACCGTCCGCCCGTTGCCAAATGCTGCATGCCGTGGCGCTGCCGGCTGCGGACGGGACGGCCACGCGTTGAAAACCAGGCACCGAAGTGCGACAATGTTATCGATGAGACTGGAATCGGTCCCGATTGAAAGAAAAAACTGAACCACAAAGGACACAAAGAACACAAAGAATTTTTGATTTTCGATTTTGGATTTTTGATTTGGGTTGTGGCTGGAACTGGTGCTTCAATCAAAAAGCGAAAATCAAAAATCCATTGTGCTCTTTGTGGTTCATTCTTTTGGATGCTGTGAATATGCCGAGACTGACGATAGACAATCGCCGAATCGAGGTTCCCGCCGGCGCGACGATCCTCGAATCGGCCCGGAAACTCCAAATCGATATTCCCACGATGTGCTTTCTCGAAGGCGTCAGGCCGAGCGTTTCGTGCATGGTCTGCGTGGTGAAGGTCGAGGGCAAAGCCGGGCTTGTCCCTTCCTGCGCGATACCGGCAGAGGACGGGATGCGGGTCAGGACCGATACCGAAGAGGTCCGACAGGCCCGCAAAGACGCGCTGGAACTGCTGCTGAGCGATCACCTCGGCGACTGCGAAGGGCCTTGCCGGATTGCCTGCCCCGTCGGTATTAACATCCCGCTGATTCTTCGACAGATAGCCTCCGGCGAAGTTTCCGCTGCCGGAGCCGGCGCAGCCGCTTCGAAAATTCCCTGTGACGATTGCCCTGCCCCGTGCGAACGCACCTGCCGACGGCGCCTGTACGATGCGCCCGTTGCAATCCGCCTGCTGATGCAATATGCAGCCCGTACAGGCCTTATCGACCGAACCACGGGGACAGACCGGCGTCGCCCGTTTTTGGTCCACATCGGTCGGCTGCGAGAAGGCGAAATCGAGCAGTTCATGGCAGGGGCGAACCGGGCGGGGCGAGTTGTCCCGTCGGCAGAAGGACTGACCGCCAGCCAGGCGCGCGACGAGGCGCTGCGCTGCCTGCATTGCGATTGCCGAAAGTCCGATGCCTGCAAACTCCGCATCTACGCCGAGATTTACGGCGCGCAGGCAGGGAGATATAAGAGCGAGCGGAAGAAGTTTGAGCGGCGGCTTGAGCATCCCGACATTATTTTCGAGCAGGGAAAGTGCATATCCTGCGGCCTGTGCGTTGGTATCGCCGAGGCCGCCGGCGAATCGCCGGGACTGACCTTCACCGGCAGGGGGTTCGACGTCCGCGTCGCCGTGCCGTTCGATCGCTCACTCGCCGACGCCCTGACCGCCGAAACAGCCCGCCGGTGCGCCGCCGCCTGCCCGACCGGCGCACTGGCAATGAAAAAAGACGAATAACCATATTCCGCGTCCATTATTCGTTATTCCCTTCATTTCTGTTAATCAAGTCGCCTCCCCGACTGTCCGAAAAATACTATTGTTCTGATTGCGAGGACTTGTTTCACCAGTACGGAGGTTACCGGTTATGGCCAAAGCAGGATTGGGATGGTATCTGGACCACATTACCGATACGGATCTTCTGACGCCCCAGCAGGAGCAGGACCTTGCCCGCCGGATACAACAGGATCAGGACCCGGCTGCTCGTGAGGAGATGATCAGTGCGAATCTTCGCCTGGTGGTTAATATCGCCAAGCAGTTCGCCAACCGCGGAATGCCGCTGTCCGACCTGGTGGCGGAGGGGAATATCGGGCTGATGCGCGCGGTTGAGGAGTTCGACCCGGACGAGGGCGTCCGCTTCAGCACGTACGCCGCATGGTGGATAAAACAGGCCATCAAGCGGGCATTGATAAACGCGGTCCAGCCGGTTCGTATTCCCGATTACATGGCCCAGCGGGTCTCCGCGTGGCGCAAGGCCTCAAGAGACCTCGAGAAAGAACTTGGCCGGTCTCCCTCTACCGAGGAAATCGCAAAGAAGTTGAATATTTCGCCGAAGAAGGCCGCCATGACCTGCCAGGGCATCATTGCCGTCAACGCCCCCACGCAGATGTCTGCCGACGAATCGCAGACCATCGATGAGGTGCTCACTGCCGATAAGACCGACTCGATGTCGCTCTTCGAGGATGAGGGCAATGCCGCGGTAGTCCGCAAACTGCTGGAGAAACTCCCCGAACGGGAGCAGAAGATTCTGACGTATCGTTTCGGCCTGGACGGCCACAAAGGTCCACAGCGGACGTTCAAGGAAATTGGCAAACTGGTCGGACTGACGCGCGAGCGCGCCCGCCAACTGGAAAAAGAAGCACTTGCCCGCCTCCAGACCCTCCTCGACGAAATATGGTAATCCACCGATGAGTAGGGTGCGTAAGGTTCTGTTTCCTGCACGCGCGATTGGTAGGACAAGGATTCCGTGTGCAGGAAACAGAACCTGCGCAGTCGCTACAAACTTTACAGTAGTTCAATTTGTGCAGCATACGCGGCGATTTTTAGCATATCTTTATCAAACGCTGTTGGCGAATCTTCTTCGCAGTTGACCGCAAAAAACGGCCCATCTGGTTCACTGTACAGGAAAAAATCGCCTTGAATGGATTGGCAGTATGGGCAAGTGTTGACCCAATACTTGTTGCCTTTGGTTTTTGAATAACGATATTGAACTGTTCTGGGTGGCGGCTTGATTTTAGGGGCAGAGTTGTCATGTGTTCCATCTTTCGGCCACGCAAATACGACTATTTCGCGTTTGCACTTCCAGCATTTCCAAAACCCATGCCGATAATAAGTGTTGAGCAGTTCAAGGTCGCTTGCTTTGGCAATCTGCCTAACTTTGGCTTGAAATCTCAAATAGGTTGACTTGCACTGGTCACAAGTTAGCGGCTTGAAATTATCAGTTATCGGCTTCCAGACAGCAGGATTTTCTATTATTTCATATCCATCCAGTTCAATAAAGGGAACCGGAAGCCGATTGGCCTTGATTTCATCTACGGCGTGGGTGACTCTTATTTCTATTGCCGCTTGAGCCATGTCTTCAACTATCAAAGCAACATCCGCAATAGAACCATCGGCTAACCTGTATTCCAAGGTTGCGCTATCAACTTTTTCTGGCAAGGGTTGGCTAATGGATGTACCGCAAATTTGGCACGCCCTTTGAAGCGTGGGGGACTCGCTTTTGCCCGACTTCCATTCGTCAACCGCCTTTTGAATAAGTAGTTTGGCAGTTTTGTGGGCAATAGTCTCCTGATTGCAAATCTCATTGACTTTGTGAGCGAAATGGGCTGTTCTGATTTTGCCTTGCTTGAAGATTACGGGTTCTCGGCAGGCGGGGCAAAAATAGCTCTTACCCTTTTCTGCGATTGCAGGGTTGCATAACCGTTCTTCGTCGTCAATAGCAAAAGGAATACGCAGTTCTGGCATAACGACTTACCTTGATGTCACGCAAACGCCCAGTTACTGTTTATGTGGTTTCCAGATAAACCCGCTTTTTTCGGTGCACGGCGATTCCATGACAAGGAGCAGGTTGGCATGACGAAAACCAGATTTACCGACGCTCGCGTTCAAAGTGACCGTGAGCATTGTTCATTAACGAATCAAAATTGCGACGGTTCGTTCGACCAGTGAATCTTGCAACGGTATCAGGTTTTCTGAAAAATGCCTGTGGCTCATCGTGACGCGGAATCATCTCGCGCGCCACTTTGAACATGGCCTGACTGTATTTTCTGGATGCCTTCTCGAAGTAGTCCGAGTTGAGGAACTCGACCCATTCTTGCCAAGAGAGAGAGAATCGGGAATGCTTCCAGTCGGTCAGTTTACGATATACGTCGGAAAGCACGAACCACCTGCTGTATCTCCAATATTCCGCATCTCGATTCAGTAGTTCAACGCGCCTCAGTAATTGATCGATGGTCCAGACCGCGACGTAATTCAAAGCGACGTGGCTGGAGTTGAGATCCCGGTTTATCGCTGATTCGTTGAATACATCGTCGTACTTGCTTTGCTCCTCAAACAGATTCTCGATATTTCCCCTGACACCCTCGTGCGGCATGTTCTTCTTACAGACATAGTACGGGAGTGCAAGATTGCGCATTGAGATTTTGTATTTGCTGGCCTTCGCATCTGCTGACCGCTTGCGGATGTAACCGTACCCATCACCGACTTTACCTAACAGTTGCTCAAGACGAACTTGGCGCGGGTCGGTGGAGCGCAAGTCTGATGCTTCGATCTTGTTCTGTGAATTAAGCGCGGCGATGATTTCAATGCTGCGTTGGTAGGTCTCTGTGTCCTCGTATGGCAGACGATATATGCGAACAAGAACCTTAGAAGGATTATCCGGCCGTCCTTGCTTGTCATAGGCGAGGTAAAGGGCACCGAGAGTTTGCCCACCGTTGACTACTTGTGGATTTCGCAGGGTGATCTCTAATTTCGTATGGTCAATCAACAGGTTATCCGCAAAGATGATAATGCCGTTGTGTTTGTACCAAAACCACGCAGGGGATTTGAGGTAGGATCTCTCGATGGCTTTGTTGATTTTCTTTTCACCAAGAAATTCCCGCACATTTTTCTGGAGGAAATCGCTGACATTGTCCGAACTGCTAAACCATTTGAGCAGATCGTTGACCTCGACGGTACAAACAACCGAATACACGTTGGTGTCCTCCCACTGTGTTTCCATCCACTGCCCCTGCTCCAACTTCAGCACTCTCTTGCCCGTGTAGGGGATGTATCCGTGCTTCACATCGTAAATGACACTGTCCAAGGCATGCTTATCGATAGCCACGAAATCGATTACAAGCGACCGTCCGTTTATTTTTCTGAATTCGTCGAGATCCTGCTGAACCGCGTTCCTTAAGGACTGTTCAACCACGTTTGTTGTCAGCCACAGGATTTCAAGAAATGCGGTCTTTTGAGATACATCCCTTTTAAGGGAATTTACGAAGTCGGCGGCATTACGGTTGGGGCTTTCTTTGGTGAGTGTGTTTTTGAGTTTTCTCAGTTCATCCCGCACTTCTGATTCGGCCGTGCGCTTCGGGTTGCCGGTGAATTTGGTTTGAAAAATGAAATATGTGGAATCTTCACGATGATAAAAATCTATACCGCCATCATCACTACCATCGGTGTACTGCTTGCGAAAATCGTCTGAGGCGATTCGAAATCGTGATTTTGCGTAGAACTCGGTCAATTTCTTCGTCGCATCAGTTTTACTGAGG
>CAYUYD010000069.1:0-10696 GCA_964449105.1 uncultured Planctomycetaceae bacterium
TTCGGTGCCGGCGGCGTGCCTGATAACCAGGCACAGCCCTTGCGACGGGGACAGGCCTGAAACATTTGCGAAAGAGAATTGCTGCCACGTGTAAACGCCCGTCAGTGTGTTTTCGTTCAACGGCTTTTCTTGCAGCACCACGCCGCTGGGCCAGTTGCCGGCGGTGGGCAGATGGAGTTGCACTATGGCCTTGCCGTCCTCTGGTCCGGCATTTTTCGCATAAAACCCCACCCGTGTAACTTTCCAGGAAACGGCATCGGCGGGCAGCGATGGACGGAAATACTGTCCGTACCATTCGGCGGCTTTTATGGAGCGGTCGGCCAGGTTTAGAATATTGCTATGACTGATAAGCAGCGTCTCGGCGCTTTCATTACTGCCGAGCGTTTGTTCGCTTATGGCCTTGAGATCATATGACAGATTGAACTGGTGAACGTTACCCATGATTTCCCTGACGGTTCCGCCGTTGTACTGTCGCGTGAGCGGATCGCCTGCCGTTCCGGACCATGCGTAGCGAATGGTTTCGGGGGCAGCATCGCCGTTGCGGTCGGCGACAATGAACTCCACCATATTTGACGAGCGGGCCGTTATGGAAATCGCATATTGAATCTCCGTCGCCAACTGGTCCGCAGCAGCGGCGGCGCGGATAGCATTATCCGCCGGCCCATGTTCTTCGGGGATCGCCCGGCTGGCGATGGTAATTGCCGATCCGAGGACAATCGCAAGGATGGACATTATCCCCACGCTGACGACCATCTCCAGGAGCGTCAGACCTCGCCGACGGTCGATTCCGGGGGCGAATGGAAGGTGTTTTCCGCTTTGCGCTATCATTGCACTGTTGCTTTTCCCGTTTCGGAATCAAGCGTGATGGTTCTCTGTTCTTTGCCGACCTTTATAACGACACTTCCCAGGCTGTCAGGAACGCCCCATCCGTCGAAGCAGATAGTGCTGTCGCCGCCGAAGTCAGCGGAGACCAAAGTGGCGTTATATGGCGGGTCGGACAACTTGATGATGTAAGCGACGGAGGGGTTATTTAAATCGGTCATACCGAGTATTTGATACGTGTTGGAACCTACGGAGAACAGGACGCTTTGACTGGTGCTGGATGTTCTTGCGTTGGTTTGGGCGAGTGTCAAATCGACTGCTATTCTGCGTGCTGCCAGGTCTGCGCGGTAGCGGGCGAGGGATGCTCCGTATCTCGGTAAGGTCAGGGCGGCGAGCGTGGTAATTATTGCCAGCACCAGCGCCAGTTCAAACAGGCTGAAACCGCGACCAAAGCAAGTCAGAGCCCTGCGGTTTCCGCTGACAATCACGACATATCCTCTCGATTTTCCTGACTACCAGAATGCGTGAAGCACGCAAATTTGCTGCCGATGAAGCGAACAGCCCTGCGCACATGTCTGTCGGCGCAGGGCGGCTCGACTGGTTTCGTTATCTGATGACCCTCAAACCCATGCTTTATTTATTGGGTCTGGAATACAGGTCGCAGCTAGTAATTGCTGTACAGTACACCGTTGACGTCCGCTTCCGTGGTGGTATTGGCACTGAGGCTGCCGGTGGCTGCATCGTAGATCCAGCCCACGCCTGCGGCGTCAATAGCCGCGATGTTCGTAGAACCTTTCCTGGCGCCGACCGGTAGCGGCGGAGTCTTGCGCACGTAAGGTCCGTAGATGTACGGCGTGACCTTCGTGCCGGTAGGCGAAACGGTGCCGCTTGCATCGGTATAACTGGTCAGTTGGTTTCCGATATTGGCTGCCGTGGGCAAGGTGCCGTCATGTTCGGCTGCGAACAACTCAATTGAATTCCTCATAAGCGCCAGATTTCCGCTCAGGGCGGAATCCGCCGCACCAGCCGAGCCTCGGCTCATACGCGGAATGGCTATCGCAGCGATTATACCAATGATAACCACTACAATAACCAGTTCCAGCAGACTGAACGCTCGACTTTGCTTACGTCTCGGTTTGTTCATGTCACTTTCTCCTTGAGAAGATTCTTTTCCGAAGATTATGTGTAAAACATCCTGCCTTTACGCTTTTTACTCTCCTTAACATAACATTCGTCTGGTTTGGCAGAGACCTTGAATAAGCCAATAAAAATTTTTACATTAATTCTGCACGAGAAAGAGGGGATTAAGCCGTCTGCAACCACTTGTCTTATAAATGGATAGATATTAGTTCTCCCTTTTAAGCGTGAGAACGACGCGATGATTGTTCGACTCAAAGGTCGCAGAGCGCTCATTTACTGAAACAAGCGTGAAGCCGTCGAACTCCTGACCGACGAACAGGCAGCGGTCGTCGATTATAATGCTGCCGGTCTTGTCGTTGACCATGACGGCCTTGAGCCGGTGGTTTTGCATAAACTCCGCCGCAGGGTTTATGGTGGGGGTTGGGGGCGAATCATTCCGGACTTTCAGAGAATACTCATCCATCCAGGCCTGAGGCGTACGGAATGCGTCTTTTATCCCGATCAGGTCCAATTCTTTCGATCCGGAAATCGCCTTAAGACGGTCAGCCAGGGATTCTTGATCACTCCTTTTCTCTGTGTGAGGCAGCGTGGTACTAAGCCTCGGGAGTGCTTTGCCGGAAAGGGGCGTGGGTAAAGCAGTCGCTTCCTCCGGGCCCGCAGTCTCCGGAGCAAGAAAAACGCGGTCCACAAGCAGGGCCATCAATACGATGGCCAGGACCGCAACGTACATCTTTTGATGCTTTGACAGTTTCATTTCAAAAAAAACCAGAAAATACAAAACCGCTAAATGAGATTGATTAAAAGCACCTGACAAAATGGGCCACAGAGACGCAGAGAGCGCAGAGAATCAATAAAATCGGAAGATTCTCGCCTTATTTTTCTCATCTTTGTGTCCTCTGCGTCTCTGTGGCCTCTTTCTGTTAGGGGTTCTTATTTTTTCGCAAGCGCCACTTTGGGCATAGTGTACCAATATAGATTAAAACTAAACTTTCCGATTTCGTCCGGTTTCCGGGGATTGCCTGACATCTCAAATGAGGCTGCGACAGTGTCCTGAAAATCATTGGAGAGGCGGTTAAGAAACACCGCGCAGTTCTTGTATCCTCCCTGGCCGGCGAGGTTGATTGGGACAATATCGCATCTAGTACCTCTGGATATCTCGCCAAGTCGGATATCATCGGTCTTGAGGCCGCATTCCTTCATTAATTCACTCAACTGAGATATTCGCCGATTAATCCTGTCAGCCGGCTGAAACTCGATTCCAGTCTCGGTGGATTCCCTGCGTGTGGACGCCAATTGCTCTTTTAGTGCGGCGACAGATGCAGCAAGTCGTGCGGACTCTCGTCGCTGAACCGTTATCGCGAGTTGTTGTTCGGCAAAGTCTGCGTGCTGCCGCACCAGTGGGCGCAGTCCGGCATAATATGCAAGCAGTGACGCCCCGACACACAACAAGATCCCCGCAACGTCAATGTGCCGGCACGTCCATTTTGTCGAACGTGATTGCCTCATAGTAGTATTTTGCTCCGATCCCACACTCAATTCTGAATGAGATTACTTCTCCGGTCAGAAAGGCCTGGCGAACGCTCTGCGTGAGTTTGACCTCGTCAAACACCTCGACCTGTTCGAGGCGAAGAATGAACTGCGACACGTCCGTTTGCGTCCGGCCTAATCCGGTCAGGATCAATTTGAACTGTTTTTGCCTTAACGATTTATTGTCTGTCGAAGGACCCGACAAATTACCCGGTTCGGTCTCGTTCCGAGGCGGAATATTATCTAATTCAACCAATTTGCAGCAATCCAGGACAATTTTGTTCTCAAGTTCTTCAGCAATCAGGACCAGCAGCGAGCTCCAGTCGGGACGGTTGCTTATGGCCTTGCTGACCCGCAGCGATGCCTTAGCCTCGATGAGCGTTTGTTGCAGTTCTCTGATCGTAGAGTCTGAGTTGCCGGTTTTTTCCTCGGCTGCCTTAAGTTGGTCGCCCGATCTCGGATCATTAGCGCCCCATGCGGAGTAACCGGCGCCCACTGCCGCGAGCAACGCCAGCGCATAGGCACAGCAAATACCGGTCCATACTCGAAGGCGTTTATGCCGCCGTTTCCGGGCAATCCGTTCAGCAGGTATGAGATTGATGCTAATCATGCAAAATCTCCGCCGAATTTCGCAAGGCCGACCGCCAAAGTCAGTGCGGCATTGTCTGATTGTGCCAGAAGCGACGGGAGACACTCCGCCACGTCGGCCGGAGTAACGGTCGATACTTCCATTTGCAGCAATGAGGCAAGATATTCGGCAAGTCCGGAAATGGATGCGCCGCCCCCGATAAGCAGCAGCCGTTTTACCCCCACCTCGGAATACTGATGGGCCGCATAGGAAAAAGGCGCTCGCAGGTCATCGACCATCGCATTAAAGTGCCGGGCAAGCACCGTTCGAATCTCTTCAAATGATTGATTGGCTATCCTGTCATTCTCATCGGAGGCCGCGAGACCAACCTCGGTCAGAAGTAGGCCCGTCGTTTCATCATCCAATTGCAACTTTGCGCTGATTGCTTCGGAGAGAAATCTCATGCCCGCGTTATTCAGATCTCTTTCATATATTATAACGTCTTGACAGACCAACGATAAACAAGCCGAGCACCAGCCGATATCGAGAATTGCGGTAACTGCCGGTTCTGTCGTCAGCGCCGCTTTGCACGCCCTCAATGCAGCCGGCGTTCGCACGTCCAGGACTTCTACGTTAAGCCCCTCACCTTCAAATACATCTATGATTTCATTTGTGTCGGCATGCGTACAGCCTACGGCGATGACATGGGTAGAATCTTTTGATTTGGTCGAAGCGGGCAAATGCCAATATGACATCTCAAAGGAATTTGGCGAAACCTTGTGCATGCGGGACAACTCCATGCGAGCAATCTGGTCAAGAGGCGCCCCCGAGCAGCGAGGAGGAAGTTCAAGAGTGCCGGTCAGTATCTTATCTCTCGGCGCCGCCAGGACAACGTCCCTGCCTCGAAACCCCTGTCTCTGAAGGACAGAATCCAGAAGTCGAACTTCTTCACTGTTAATGCCGCTGTTCGAGTTGGTTCTTGGAATAACGGATAAGGCTTCCACCCGCCAGCCGGAATGCGATCGTTGCAGTTGGGCGGACTTTATCTGCCTGGTGCCGATGTCAATCCCTATCGGCGTCCGAGATAATTCAGAAATCCATCTCACGCGGCGCCACCCTCCATCATCGAGGTAAGGTCAAACAGTGGCATGAACATGCTTATTGCCACAGCGCCGACCAGCAGCCCAAGCAGGACGAGGATCAGCGGTTCAATGATACTTGTCAACGACCTGACTATTACTTCGTTTTCGTCGTCGAGGAAATCGGCGATATTGACCAGCAAAGGCCCAAGTCGTCCGCTTTGCTCACCGCTGCGGATGGCTTCGCAGACGGAGGGGGTGATCAGGTCCGTGTCCGAAAATGCCGAACTTATTAGTTCACCCTGGGAAACTTGTTCCTCTGCCCTGCTGATAAGTTCATTATAGCGTATGTTGCCCGCAGCCTGCCTGGTCAGCTGCAGCGCTTCCAGGACGGTTACGTGACTTTCCATCAGCACACCGAGCAGTCGAACTATCCTGGCTGTGGCAAAATTTTTGACAATTTTACCGATTTGCGGCAGCCGCAATATGGTCGAATCGCGGTAGAGTTTTCCAGCCGGTGTTTTAAGCCATGCTACCGCGACAACTATGCATCCGATCAGGACGGATAAAATACCCCACCAATAAGACCTGAATATTGTACTGATTGCCACAAGGGCCTTAGTACTACCTGGGAGCGGGACGCCCAGAGTCACGAAAAGCCCGGCAAATCTGGGAACCACGAAAAAAAGAAGCAGCGACATAACGGACACCGCGATTATCAGCAGCAGAGAGGGGTAAATCAATGCCCCGACTATTGAGTTTCGTATTCGCAGCTGTTTTTGTTTCAGACCGGCCAGCCGGTTGAGCATAACCGGCAGTTGCCCGCTTGATTCGCCTGCGGCGACCAGGCCGCAATAGATAGGATCGAAGTATTCCGGATGCGCACTCATTGCCTCGGACAACGGCAAGCCTTCTTCCACGCGCAAACGAATGGCTGAAATGACATCTCTCCAGGGACCCGCCTTCGCCTGGCGTTCAAGCGCTCCCAGGGCTTCCACCAGTTGGGTACCGGATGAAGCCAGAACGTATAGCAGGCGAGTGAATATCGCCAGTTCCTTAAGCCTGTGGGCGCGTCCGAACAACCTGGTGCCTGATTTCCCGGAATCATCTGTGGACGAGCCTGCTGCTTCTGCAATCTCGATTACGTAAAGTCCCTTACGGCTAAGGTCTTCTGCGGCGGCGCCGGCGTCGGCTGATTCTATCGTGTCGGCGACTACCTTGCCCGACTTGTCGTATGCCTTGAAGGCCAGTTTCATGCTACTTCCCTTCTTCCAACAGTTGCATCGCCGCCGTTATGGGCTTCCGGCAGATCATCGCTATGTGTAACGCTGATAACCTCTTCCAGGCTGGTTTTGCCTTCAATCGCTAACAGTACGCCTTCCTCGCGGAGGGTTAAAACGCCGTTTTGTTGCATTTTTTCACGGATTTCGTGTGATGGAGCCGCCCTGTGGATCAGAGGCCTCAGCTCAGCGTCAATTTCCATCACCTCGTAAATACCGACCCTTCCTCTGAACCCTGAGTTGTGACACTGCTCACAGCCCACGCCTTTGCGGAAGACTCGTCCGGGTTTGTCTCCAAGCCCG
Source organism: uncultured Planctomycetaceae bacterium (assembly GCA_964449105.1). GTDB lineage: Bacteria > Planctomycetota > Phycisphaerae > SM23-33 > SM23-33 > JAUWNJ01. Next base: position 6,720 of record CAYUYD010000069.1, read on the forward strand.
GCGTCCTTGAGCACATTGTCGGGCGGATAGTATTTTGTAATGCAACTTGGGCAGACTGTTCTTGCCAGCCTCTGGGCTACCACGCCGTTCAGGGCGCTGGACAGTAAGTACGGTTCGATATTCATGTCCAGGAGCCTCGCTATCGCTCCGGGGGCGTCGTTGGTATGGAGAGTGGCCAGGACAAGGTGGCCCGTCAGGGCTGCCTGAGCAGCAACTCGTGCCGTCTCCTCATCTCGTATCTCGCCGACCATTATGATATCGGGGTCTTGGCGCAAAATGCTCCTGAGCGCCCGGGCGAACGTCATTCCGATGGACTCCTGGACCTGGATCTGGTTCACCATATCAAGTTGGTATTCGACGGGGTCCTCCACTGTAACTATGTTCCATTCGGGGCTTCGCAAAAGGTCGAGCGCCGAGTACAGCGTGGTGGTTTTCCCGCTGCCTGTCGGGCCGGTTACAAGAACCAGGCCGTTCGACTGGTGCAGCATTCTGTGAAAGGCGACCAGGGTTTCAGACCTGAAGCCGAGGTCCTCCATCCGAACGGACAGATTGGCCTTGTCGAGTATTCGCAGGACGATTTTTTCGCCCATAAGTGTCGGCATGCTGGAGACTCGCAGGTCTATGTCGCGCCCTTCGGCGATGATTCTTACGCGCCCCTCCTGAGGCAGGCGTTTCTCGGCTATGTCCATCTTTCCGATAACCTTGACTCGGGAAACGATTGAAGCATGGAATCCGACGGGCGGCTTCATAAGGTCTCTAAGTGAGCCGTCGATACGATAACGGATGCGCGTTCCCTTCTTCTCCGGCTCGATGTGGATGTCGCTGGCGCCGTCCTTAATGGCCGCCAGCAGCGCCATGTTAACCAGGTTCACGATGGGACTGCCCTCGACCAATCTGTCCAGGTCGGTGGCAGGTCCTTCGTCCATACTTTCTTTATCTACGACCTCGACATCCGAATCGGCCAGGGAGGCAAGAAATGAGTCCACGTCGGTATTGCCTCCGGAGCACTTCTTGACGAACTCGAGTATATTGACGCGTGTGGCCAGAACCGGACGAATCTTACAGCCAGTCAGTTGACGCAGCCTGTCGATCTTGGGCAGCGACTGTGGTTCGGCCATTGCAACGGTCAGCGTGCCATGCACCTTGAACATCGGTATGACTTTGAGGCGTTCGGCTTCTTCCTCGCCGACCAGGTCCATCAGGGCAAAGTCGATCAGGCCGTGGCGCAAATGACAACTTGGCACGCCGAGCTGACGGGCCAGAACGCGGAGCATTACGGACCCGTTGATTACGCCACGCTCCAGCAGCATCTCCCCGAGCATTCGGTTGGAGGCCTTTTGTTCAGCCAGCAGCCCGCTGAGCTGCTCCTGCGAGAGAACACCTTCTTCGACAAGGGCTTCGCCGAAACGCATTGTCTTTCCGGCTACCGTCACAGGAAACTCCTAACGGCAGAGTTGGTGTCTTCAAAATGCTCAAATTGCGACGACAGGCCTGTCAATTCGAACACCTGCCTGATTGTTTCGTTCAGGCCGCAGACCTTTAACAACATGCCTCCCTGAGCCAACTCGTTTGTAACATCGACAAGTCCTTCCAGACCTTTGCTGTCCACAAACGGCACTTTCGATGCGTCTAAAACCATTCGTCCGAGATTCTCTTTGAGTACTTCGAGTAATCTGGTTTTAAGTTGATCGGCATCTGCTCCCGCCAGCGGTCCGTCCGGTTTCACAACGGTTATGGCGCCATATTGTTGCTCATGCACCTGCACCTTAAGCAGCCTCCTCTAAAACAGGCAACGTCATTGTGAAGGTGCTGCCCTTGTTTAGTTCCGACTGGACGGTGATATCTCCGCCGTGCAGCCGAACAACCTCGCGTGCCAGCGCCAAGCCCAGACCCGAACCGGTAATGTCGGCAATGCGCTTATCATTAGCGCGATAGAACTTCTCGAAGATTCTCCCCGCATCGGCCTCACTTATGCCGATGCCGGTGTCGGCTACGTCAATGGTAATCTGATGCTTATCAACCATTGCGCTTACCGCCACTCGCCCGTGATCAGGTGTGTATTTGAAGGCGTTTCCGACCAGATTGTGCAAGGCAAGGGACATCTTGTCGCGATCCACCTGCAGCACCGGGAGTTTCGGAGGCAGATCGAGGGTAAAATCGATTTGCTTTTCCTTCGCCTGTGGTTCGTAATCGTCTTTCAGTTGTTCGAGCAGCACGTCAAAACGAACATCGTCCCGCTTGGCCTTGAACGAACCGGCTTCTATCTCGGAAACGCAGAGGATATCCGATACGATGCGTTCGAGCCGCCTGGATTCTTCATTGATTACATTCAGGCTCTTGGCGATTGTCGATGAAACCTCCTCGCCCTCTTCCAGGGCCGTTTCGACATAAAGACGAATGTTTGTCAGTGGCGTTCGCAGTTCATGTGTCGCTTGTGCAAGGAATGCGTTCCTGGACGCTTCTGCCACTTTCTGCTGAGTGATGTCTTCGATTATGACCATTGCGATACCGGCATCTTCCCTGCGAACCGGACGAATGATGAACCGAAGAATCTCCCTGGTGGCGGAGTCGTTCCGTTGGACTTCTCGTTGGACTTCCAGGATGCTGCGTTTATAGGTCGGTCCGACAGCCGCATGCCGGATTGCTTCCAGCACTTTTTGGTCGTCAATAAAACGGGAAATATCAGCCTTCAGCAGATCATCCCGCGTCGTTTGAAGGAAGACCGAGGCCGCGCCGTTCGCATACAGGGCTTTTTCATTTGCATCAACGAGAATAAGCCCTTGCGACAACACATCACAGGCAGCGTCAAGATCGTTGTTCCCCCCGGACCTGGAGAACAGCGTTTCTTTGACTTGCCACAGGATAACCTTCTTGTTCAGGTCTTCCTTTTCCGCCAGCAGATTGTTCCATGCGTCGGCCTCCGGTCCAAACTTCGGGCTTACCACTAAGGCTGATGCACTTTTCTCTCCGTGCTTAATTGCCAGAAGCGACTGACAAATTGCTCCGGCGCCCCTGAGCCTGATACCTATACGGCGGAAAACCAGCAGTAAAGCCACCAATGCCAGTCCGGCTATAATAACCAAACGAGTATAATCGCTCATATCGGCGCGGGCTTGTTTTTTGGTCGTTGCAACGATTTCCAGATTAACTCTGCCACGTCCCGGAACCGGAATAGGATAAATCAGCGAGAGTGTTTCCCCGCTGAGCGATTCTTCTTCGGCGCCCTGCGAGGCGGGCCAGGTGTCCGGCAGTTTTGACAGTGTAATGCGAGAGGGTTCCGCGTCCGCAAATACTTGTCCGTCGGGGAGAGTTATGCGGCATGAATCGAGATCGTGATTGACCCCTGCTTCGGCGATTATCCGTCGTAATGTCGATATTTCGTTTGTAGTCAACAAGGCTTCGGACGTATTTGCGAGTAAGGCGCCGATTGCCCGCAGGTTTTCTATGCTTGCCCTGTGTGCCACATTTTGCCGCGCGCGCGCGTTACTCCACGCCATAGCCGCCATGGTGAGGAAGAATATCCCGGTAACCACCAGGCTCCCGACAAATACCACGGACTCACCGCGCATGCGCAGTCGAGCTATAATAGACGACTTCTTGGCGACTGCTTTGTCAGTCCCCATACGGATGTCCTCCCGAAATGTCCATAGGCCTACTTGACCATTCTTCGACCATCTGGGGAAAGACTTTAGCTAGTAGATTATGGCTGTTTCCTCGTTAAAACTTGTTTTATCGGAGTCGCCAGGGCGACCACGGCGGGCAGGGCGAGCGGCCATTTATTGACCTTTGAATGGCAAAATAAACTTAAGCCGATACGGAAACAAAGATAGCAGGCCCCTGGGGCCCCGTGGGGGATTATAGGGATTACTGGATTACAGGGATTTTCTTTTAAAACCCCTAACAGAAAGAGGCCACAGAGGCGCAGAGAACACAGAGAGCAAATAAATCAAAAAAAGATTTTTGTTTATGTTCTTCTA
>CAYUYD010000070.1:0-10647 GCA_964449105.1 uncultured Planctomycetaceae bacterium
CCGGTTTCTGTTGCTCGGCCTGCTTGTGCTGCCCTGGCTGGTTGAAAAGGTTACAGGCAGAGAGATTATCAACCCGGTCGGTTTATTTTTGGGCCACGTCATCTGGCCGACGACAAACCTTCTGTTGGGAATCAAGGCAGAAGTGCTGTTTGATAACGCCTTCAGCCACTATGGCCCATATCTGTCATGGTGGTAACCATTCGCCGAAGATTCCCCCGGTCTGCTTGACACCGGAGCGTCCGGGCGAATAGATTCTCATTGAACCAGTCGAGAAAAGGAAAAACGGAGATAATGTAATGAGATCGCTTTCAGGCACACAGCCTTCGGGCCGGCTGCACCTGGGCAACTACTTCGGCGCCATCAGGCAATATCTGAAACTCCAGGCAGAGGGGCACGAGTGCTTCTACTTCATAGCCAACTACCACGCCCTGACGACCATCCAGAACAAGGCCGAATTGGAGAAGATCACGCTTCACGTAGCTGCTTCCTACCTGGCGCTGGGCATCGACCCGGAAAAGAGCGTCTTTTTCCTCCAGTCCGATGTGCCGCAGGTAACGGAACTGGCATGGATACTCAACTGCCTCTGCCCGGTCAGCATGATGGAAAAGGCCACCAGTTACAAAGACAAGACCGCCAAAGGTCTGGCCGCCAACATGGGGCTGCTCGATTATCCCGTCCTCCAGGCAGCCGACATCCTCATCTACGATTCCAATATTGTTCCGGTGGGTCAGGACCAGAAGCAGCACCTTGAGATGACCCGCGACCTGGCGATTAAGTTCAACCTGGCATTTGGGGAAACGCTGGTCGTACCGGAAGCACTCATCGTTTCGGAGGTGGCAGTCGTCCCCGGCCTGGACGGGCAGAAAATGTCCAAGAGTTACGATAACACGATAGAGATATTCCAGTCGGCCAAGGCTACGAAGAAGCGGTGCGCGCAGATCGTTACCGATTCGACGCCGCTGGAAGAACCGAAGAACCCGGAAAAATGCACCGTCTTCGCCCTGCTTAAACTCCTGGCCGAGCCGGCTGAAATCGGGGAAATCGAGAAGAGTTACCGCGCCGGCGGCTACGGATACGGGCACGCTAAAAACCGACTCGCCGAACTGATTAACGATCTGTTCGCCGAGTCGCGCGAAAAATACGCCGAACTGGAGAAGGACCCGGACTTTGTCCGCGACGTCCTTAGCGAAGGAGGACGAAAGGCGCGCCAAGCAGCCGAAAGCACAATGACCCGCGTCCGAAACGCCTGTGGGATATTAACGAATCATTAGCAGGGATGCAGGAGATGCAGGGGATAAAGCATGGATGATCAACAACAAGAAAAAAAACATTGGAATGTTAAAAGTAATTGATTGTTTTTATCCCGTGTATCCCCTGCATCCCTGCTAATCTGGTAATTTAATGACAGACTACCGCGTAAATCTTGACATATACAACGGCCCGATGGACCTGCTGCTGTACCTGATCCGTCGGGATGAGATCGACATTCACGACATCCCCATCGCCCGCATCACCGAGCAATACTGCGCGCACGTAGAGACGCTCAAGATGCTCGACCCCGACCTGGTCGGCGAGTTCCTGGTCCTGGCGGCGACGCTGATGGAGATTAAGACGCGGATGCTCCTGCCCGCACAGGCAGAAGACGGCGGCGATGAGGAACTGCTCGACCCGCGGGCCGAACTCGTCCAGCAGCTGCTGGAATACAAGGCCTTCAAGGACGTCGCCGGCGACCTGCGCGACGCCGCCGCCGAGCAGGCGATGCGATTCTGCCGCAAACCGGGCCTGACCGAAGAAGAACCGACGGGAAAGGACATCGAAGAAGTAAATATCTGGGACCTTATCGAGGCATTCAACAACCTGATGACCTCGGTCGGGCAGCACCTCACTAAAACCGAGATCATCTACGACGACACCCCCATCGAACTGCACATTACCGACATCCTCGACCGCCTCGAGCGAGAAGGCGATATGACCTTCGGGCAGATATTCGCCGGAAGAACCAGCCGAACCGAACTGGTAGGACTGTTCCTGGCTATACTTGAACTGATCCGACGACGACAAATCACCGCAGAACAGGAAAACCGGTTCGGTGAAATCCACGTCTATCTGAAAACAGAATGACCAGGGATATATATCTTGAAATCACGTATCGGCACGGTAAGGCACTGGCAGGTTATTTATATCTTGCCAAATCCGACGACAAGGTAGTGCAGTCACGAAAAGCGGCACCGGGATTGGTTGTGGACTATACCGCCGACGACCAGCCTGTAGGAATCGAAATAACATCCCCTTCAACTGTCTCCGTTCAGGAAATTAACGACCTGCTTATCGAACTTCACCAGCAAACACTCGAAAAGGAAGAGTTAGCCCCCCTGCTGGCGGGGTAAAGCATTTATTTTGCAGGTCGGCTTGCTTGTGTCGTCGGGCGTGTCGTTGCAGTCAAACCGATGATAATCGGTCTGGTCTTCTGGACGGGATCGGTCCCTGCCAATCGGCCTCGAGCGCCGTCGAGACGATCGGGAATCGTGAAATTCACCGGCTCGGACCCGCCCTTCTCGTTCACGAAAACGCTCAGGGCGGGATAATAGACCAGCGTAATGTCCTTCCATTCAGACGCCTGTATTCGCCGGCGCTCAAGGACTCGCTCCACGTTCGCCACCCTCTCCCACCCGCCGTAGCAATACTGAAAATACCACAGTTCCGTCCGCCAGATAACTTCGTCGCCTCGCTGGGCGTGGAACGGGCTGGTCCGCATCACCTCGACGAGCATCGTCGCACGGAGACCGTCGCTATTTATGTACAATGCCCGCCGCACGTCGCAAAAGTCCTTCAGGTCTTTGACGTATTTAAGCATCTCGTCGGCGTCTTCGGCGATGAATTCTCGCTTCTGCTCTGCCGGTAGTTTCAGTTGTTCTCGCCGAATGTCCGCCAGGCGGAGCATCCTCGCCTCGTGCCAGAAAAGGTCTATCCCCTCGATTCTGGCGCCCCTGGTCGTAACGACGCCGATGTCGTAAGTCGCATCGCCGGGCAGGTTCTCGAAGTGGAATTCGCCGCTCTTTTTATCGAATCGGCTGGGCTTGTAACGCTCCCCCGCAGCCCGGCTGACGGCATAAATTTCGCCAACCTCCGCCGGGGGCGAAATCCGTCCGGCCACGTCGCCGCTTACCGGTCTGGAGGCCACCGGCGGATCTTCGTTTATCTTGCCGGCCGAGACAGCGACCGCCACAAGCAATATTGTCGTTAACGCGCGGAACATGCACACCTTCTATAAGTTGAACACCGTTGAAGTGCAAATTACACAGAATATTTTTTTATTCGTGTAATTCGTGTTTTTGATATTCGTGTAATTTGTGGAACTATTTTGTGGCGAGTTGCTCGGCGCGTCGGCAGTGCTGTCCGACCTTGAAGCCGCCGGCCTCGCCGAGAACAATCTCGGCCTGACTGTACTGTGGATAAACCCGGCAGACCCTCACATGCCCGATGGTCTTTCCAGGCTGGCGACCAATACTGTCGCCGGTGTCCGGGTCGATAATCGGCGAGCCGATCTCGAAAATCTCATACACCTCTCCGACGCGCAGGCCGCGATTTTGCCCGCCGTTTATGACGACAGTTTTATCGTCCTGGATAAGTGCGATCTGCGGCAACCAGGGTCTGTCTGCGATGGCGCCGGTGATGCGCCTGACGGCCCTGCCGATAACCCTGGTCGTTACCTTGCCAAGCGGCGTGCGATAAAATGTGCTGCCGCCCAGCGCCACGTCCTTATAAGCGGCCTGGACCGTAAGGTCCGATGCGCGAACCGATTCGGAGATACTTTCACTGGAAACTATCTCGCCGCTCTCCACATCGACCACGTACAGCGTCATCCCCATCACCGCCCGATTGGACCCGCCAAAGGCATCGAGGTTCGGCAGCCCCAGAAAGCCCCTGTTGGTCGAGACGTGCCCGAAGTCGGTTACAGTGCCCTTGATGAGGTATTGGACGTTTTTGATCCGGCCCAGTTCGGCCCGTTTGGCCTGTCTCGTTACTCCGCTGTGCTGGAGCCGAAGTTCGCCGAGGACCGAATCCAGTTCAGGCCGCTCGACGACGTGGTATCGACCGGTCGCAACCAGGCGATCGACCAGTATGTCCCTCATCCCGTCGCCGAGGTCCCATCCGAGCGGGAACGGCGCGCGGTTCTCGAACTTCATCACCGCTATCGTGGGCTTGATGAAATCGGCCTGATTTCCGCCTGAAAAAGCACCGTCACACCCGGCGCACAGCAAAACCGACACCAGAAATATCAACGAAGCATTTCTTGTTATTTTCATTATCCCGGACCTTTTGAAGTATCTGTTTAATATCGACCGGAATGATGGAAAATGTTTATTGAGGTTTGAATTGCTAAATAAACTCGCCATTCAAAGGTCAATAAAGAGAGCGGGATTATGGGGATTTTAAGATTACAGGGATTTTTCTTTTGTTATTTTAAAATCCAGTAATCCTGTAATCCCTATAATCCTGCTATCTTTGTTTCCGTAGAGGCCGAAGGAGATTTAAGGTGGGACTCCGCTGCGCTCCGTCCCAGCCTACGACTCACCCAAGCAGTTCAGCCACATTCTCTGCCGCTCGGGCGACGAGGATTTTACCGAAATAGACGCGGTGATAGTCGTCCCCCCCGTAGAAATCATTCTCTATTTTGTCGGCCAGTTCATCCGGGATAATGTCGTTGCGGTGGACGACCTTGCACTCATAGACGACAGGACACTCGGCAATAACCGGGGCATCGACGGTTTCGGCCTTTTCGACCGTCAGTCCTGCCTCGGCGAGTTTGTCGCCGTCGCGCCCGGACTTCGTACCGCAAATCAGACACGAATCAGCCAACCGCCGCGGCGGGACGTTGACAGTGAAGCAGCCGGAATGTTCGATGCACTCGTAGGTATAACGCGACGGTCTGACCAGCACGATGCACATCGGCATCGACCAGACGCCGCCCAGCATGCACCAGCCGATGGCCATCGCGTTGGCGCGCCCGGTCGGACCATAGGCAGCCAGCAAAAGACCCCGCGAGGTCATCGCATCCATTACGAGCGGGAAATGTTCGGTATGGGAGATTTCTTTTCGTTTCATTTCGGGCTCCATTAAAGGCTATTCGTATGTTCGTGTACTTTCCTTTCCCTGGCGAACCTGGCGCTTGGCGCGGCGGAGGTGCTTTTTGCCCCACTCGGTCGGGTAGCGGGCTGATACACAACCCCTGCACAACTTATCAGACTCTATTCCGATACACCCGGCAATATCCTCAACCGCCAGGTATCGCAGGCTGTCGATTTTCAGCGCCTTGGCCATTTTTTTCTGCATTTCCGGCGTGGGCGAACCGGTATAATTTCGTCCGACGAACTTCGGCGCGAATAGTTCGCCCATCGTTGACATGTCGATACCATAAAAGCACGGCGAGACGATAGGCGGACAGGCGACGCGAACGTGGACCTCCTTCGCGCAACCCCTGTGGCGAATCTGTTCTGCCAGCGCCCTCAGGGTCGTCGAGCGGACGATTGAATCCTCCACGAGGAAGACCTTCTTGCCGGCCAGCACCGTCGGAAGCGGGGTGTACTTTCCTTCGGCGCTTCGACGGCGAGTCCCGCTTGGCTGGATGAACGTCCTTCCTATGTAGCGATTGCGGATGAGTCCCTCGACGCAGGGAACGCCAAGCGAATAAGCGAATGCGTCCGCAGCGGCCTTGGCTGTGTCGGGAACCGGAACGACGATGCAGGATGAGTCTATCTTTTCGGTCTCCAGTTCCGCCAGCCGCCGACCCGAATTCGCCCTGGCCATATACACGCTCGAACCGTCCATTGTGCTGGCGACGTTGGAAAAATAGACCCACTCGAAGAAGCAATGGGCGCACCGGTGATTGGGAGCAAACCGCTCAAACCGCAGCCGCCCTTTCTCGATAATCGCCATCTCGCCGGGCGCCAGCGAGCGGATGTCCGTAAAGCCCAGGTTGGACAGGGCGACCGACTCGCTGGCGGCTGCGAACAGACCGTCCTTCTCCGCCCAACTCATCGGCCTGAGGCCCAGCGGGTCCCGCGCGACAAACATCCTTCCCATCGCGTCGAGGAAGGCGATGTTATACGCCCCGTCGAAACTTCGTCCCAGCGACGCCATTACCTTGCGCAGGTTCGGCGGGCTGTCGCCGCGAAGGCGATATGACAGGAGGTGCATGATTATCTCGGTGTCGGTATCAAGCGTGAAGTGGTATCCCCGCTTCGCCATCAGGCGGTCTCTCAGGGCTGTGTAGTTAGCGAGTTGCCCGTTGAAGGCGAAGGTGAACCACTTCCACAGGCGACCGTGATGGCGCTCGAACGGCTGGGCATAGCGAACGTCGTCCTGTCCGCAGGTTGCGTAGCGAGTGTGGCCGATGGCGGCCTGGCCGGAGTATTCGCTCAAAATCGACCGGTACTTGCCCGAATGCGACATCCGAAAGACCTCGCTGACCGTTCCGACATCCTTGAAGGTGTCGATAAGTTGCGCCCGCCCGGGCTGGTAACTGCTGATCCCCGCTGCCAGTTGCCCGCGATTCTGAAGGTCCAGCAGCATCTGCGGAAGAAGCGCCACCACGTCGCCGCCGTCGGCGACCTTTCCGGCCCGGACTGATGACCGAGCCGGCGGCTCGTCAAGCCGGTACACAGCCGCTACGCCGCAGTTGTGATGAATATCCTCGCTCAACTTTTCCCCTTTTATTCTTTACCGCGTATTAGACTGACGCCCGGTCTCAAGCAAGCCTATGCAACGCCGGCTTATTTGGCAAGCATCCCATTGCCTTTTGCTAAAAGCGTGGGCTTTTAAGTCTGCCGGGGCGCATCGCCGTTATGCAGGATGTAACGTCGTCGTTTTCGACCTTCGCAAAGCCGATATTTTTCAGTCTGCGCGCCACGCTGCCGGGTATATCGACCCTGCGACGCCGGCTTCCCGGCGAACCGGTGTAGTGCAGCAGTTTCCCGCGGGGCTTGAGGACCCGGAACAACTGCTCGTAAAAAGCATCGGAATACAACTCGCCGGCCAGGCTCAGCGTCGGCGGATCGTGGCTGATTATATCAAACGCGGCATCGCCGAACCCGCCTATCAACTCCGCCGAATCGCCGCGAATCAGATTAATCCGGGGATTCTCAAAGATCGGCTTGGAGTACGGATTCAAACGCGCCATTTCCAGGACCGTTTCATCCTTTTCTATCGTGGTAACGGCTTCGGCGGTTTGGGCTTCGAGTATCGCCAGATACCCCAGCCCGCAGCATGTGTCCAGAACCGCCCCGTGCACCGGCGATATTAACGCGATTTTCGCTTCGGCGTCTTCCTTCGGGTCCGTGCCCTTGATGCGGTGCATCAGGATGCCGCTGATCTCAAGCGCGAGCCAGGTCTGCGTCGGACGGAGCGTATAAAGCCTCTGCGTAACTTCCGAGAAATGAGAAATTTTTTCACACTCGTTTGCCATCGCTTAAAAAGCCGTCTCAAACCTCGCCCCTGTCGATGCTCGGTATCCGTTGACGAAATCCCGCCACTCCATCATCCGTCGTCCGGCGGGCTTGAGTTGCAGGATTTCCAGCCTGCCCCCACCGCAGGAGACCGTCAGTTCGCCGCCAATTTCACCAGGCCGGCCTTGCTGTCCGTCGTCATCCAGTGCGACGGCGCGGGCGATTACGACGTCGGTTCTTTTCCCGTCTGCGGCGACGTACTGCGTCTGCCCCCCCGGCCAAGGCCAGACGCCGTGAATGAGATTTCGCACAACCACAGCCTGGGCGGACCAGTCAATCAGCCCGTCGGTCTTCTTAAGGCGACGCGCCGTCGTCGCCAGCGATTCGTCCTGTTCGATGCCCTCTCGCTTACCGGCTGCCAGCATTGCAAGCGTCTCGGCCACCGTCTCGACGCCCATATCGGCCAGGCGTCGGCGGAGTTCGTCGGCGGTCTCGTCGGGATGAATATCGGTTGCCCTCCGGCAGAATATCGCCCCGGCGTCCATTCGGTCGGAAAGAGCGATTACAGTTACGCCCGTTTTTTCGCATCCTCGGATAATGGCCCAGTTGACCGGAGCGGCGCCGCGGAGTTCCGGCAGCAGCGAGCCGTGCAGGTTAATCGCTCCAAGCCCCGCAGCCGCCCGCACGCGCGGGCCTATCTTCTGCCCGAAATCGATCACCAGCAGAACGTCGGGGGCAAGGGCCTCGATTTCGGAGGCATGTTCGTCGGCGTTTATGTCCTCGGCTGCGACCGCCGGAAGAGAAAGTTCCTCCGCCGCCAGCGCCGCCGGCGTAGGCGTAATCTCCCCTCCCCTGCCCGCAGGACGCGCCGGCTGGGTGAAGACACGGACAATCTCATCCCCGCCCGCCGCCAGCGCGCGCAGGGTCGGAACGCCAAAATCGCCGCTGCCGCAAAAAACAATCCTCATGCACGGTATTGTTGCAGGACAAGCCCGTCCGGGCAAGGTCGAGGCTGCGGATCAGCCGCTCTCGTAGGTGGCGAGGACTTCGTCGAGGATGCCGAAGAATGCTTTGATGATGTTCGGGTCGAAGTGCCTGCCGTCTTCGGCCTGGATGATTTCGATGACCTTTTCGATGGGATATGCGTCTTTGTAGCACCGTTCGGACACCAATGCGTCGAAGACGTCGGCGACGCAGACGATTCTGCCTGGCAGCGGAATACTCTCTCCCTTGAGGCGATGCGGGTATCCCGTTCCATCCCATCGCTCGTGGTGAGACAGAGCGATTTCGCGGGCAAGGACTATCAGTTCATTTGTTGCGTTTCCGAGGATATCCCCGCCCAGAATCGTGTGCGTCTCGACGATCTTTCGCTCATCAGCCGTCAGCGAACCGGGCTTGAGCAGGATTGAATCCGGGATGCCGATCTTTCCGATGTCGTGCATCGGACTGGCGTACCGGATCAGTTCGACCTGTTTGTCGTTAAGCCCCAAAGTCTTCGCGATCAGAGCGCTGATTCGGCTGATGCGTTCGATATGCCTGGCTGTGTTGCGGTCGCGGAATTCCGCCACAACGCTCAGGTGTATGACGGTGTCCAGGTGCGCCTGTTTGAGCCGGTCGGCCAGCAGTGCGTTTTGGACGCTGACCGCCGCCATCGAAGCCAGCGACATTATTGGTCGATGTTCGGGTTCCGGAAACGGCGCGACCGCCCCGTCGGGGTCGATGCGGTTAATCAGTTGCAAAACGCCTACAACCTCGCCATCAGGACATTTGAGAGGAACGGCCAGGATGCTGCGTGCGCTGTAACCGGTGGCGGCGTCGAAATCGCGATATATCCGGAAGGGCGATCCGGAGGCAAGATGATGGGCATCGGGAATATTGACGGCATGACCGGTCGATGCGACGAAACCGGCCAGCGAATCGCCCCCCACCTCCAACTTCTTGCCGAGCAGGGTCTTTGACAGCTTGGAGACATCCACGGCGTCGTTCTGGGCAACGACGAATTCGATACCCTCTTTGCGGCTGATATACAGCGTGCCGGCCTGGGTGCCGCTGATCCGACGGGCCTCGATCAGAATCATCTCCAGCATCTTCTGCCGGTCGCTGACGGCTGAAAGATCGACGCTCAACCGGAGAAGACTTTCGAGCAACTCCGTATGGGCGGCTTGGTCCGATACTGTGGCGGACATAAAATCGCTCATAATCTCTATTTACCTGCACAGACCCGGCTCCGGGTCCTCCTGTACACCTATCGGAAATATACGATTCAGTATTGAGTTACGCGGCAAATAAAGTCACCATGAAGGGAATGTTTGGTTTTCTGGACATCTGGAAGCCGCCCGGACCGAGCAGTTTCGACATGATCCGCCAAATCCGGCGGTGCGTGGAGCGAAAAGTAAAAATCGGCCATGCCGGCACGCTCGACCCGCTGGCGGAAGGCGTCCTTGTACTCTGCCTCGGTCAGGCTGCCAGGCTGGTCGAACTCGTTCACTCTTACCCGAAGCAATATGTTACGCAGGCCCATCTTGGAGCGTCCAGCACCACCGACGACGCGGAAGGGCAAATCAGTGAAATCGCCGCAGCCTCGCCGCAGCCCGCACTCAAACGGGTCGAGCAGATTCTGCGACAATTCACCGGGGTTATTGAACAGGTCCCCCCTGCCTTCTCCGCCGTAAAAGTCGCGGGACGACGGGCATATGAAATTGCCCGCAGCGGAAAGATGCCCGACCTCGCTCCCAAAAAAGTTACCATCCATTCGCTGGAGATAATCGAGTACGAGTATCCCCGCCTCCGGCTTCGGGTCGTTTGCGGCAGCGGGACATATATCCGCTCACTCGTGCGGGACATCGGCGGCGAACTGGGTACGGGCGGCTATTGCGAGGAAATCATCCGCGAGTCGGTCGGGCCATTCGGAGCCGATCGGTCCGTCAGACCGGACCAAATCAACGCGGAGAACATCGAGCGGTTCCTTATTCCGCCTATTGAGGCCGTCCCGCCCGAAGCCAGGATAACCATTACCGACGAACAGGCCCGCGACCTGGCTCATGGAAGGGCAATTGACTTCTCTGGAAAGCCCGACAGCAGCGAAAAACTACTCGGTGCGGTCAATCAAAGTGGTGATTTAATAGGTCTGCTAAGGTCTGACCGGGCCACAGGGCAATTACGTCCGGAAAAGGTTTTCATCCGGACATAATCCGACGAACCT
>CAYUYD010000071.1:0-10624 GCA_964449105.1 uncultured Planctomycetaceae bacterium
ACTGGCTATGGGATTGGGCCGACGAATCGCTTCCGATCCAGACCGTCGATGCCGAAAAGGGACAGATCAAACTGGGGCGGGCGCACAGTTACGGCCTGATGGAAGGCAAGCGTTTCTACGTCTTCAACCTGCTGGAGGAAATTGACAGTCCCGGTGAATGGTGGCTCGACCGGAAGTCGGGAATCCTGTACCTCTGGCCGCCTGAGCCTATCGAGAAGGCCCGTGTCGTCGTCTCTCTGTTGGACGGACCAATCTTCGAGATGAAGGACTGCTCTAACGTCGTGCTCCGTGGCCTGACCATCGAGGCTGGCCGCGGCATGGGCGTGCGAATCGAAGGCGGCGCCGACAACCTGGTCGCCGGCTGCACGCTGCGAAACCTCGGCACCTGGGCCGTACAGATCGGAAAGCGGTTAGCCGGACACGCGGTGCAGCAGACCCATGGTGGCAGGCGCAACGGCGTCCAGTCCTGTGAAATCACCCTGACCGGAGAGGGCGGAATCCATCTGGCCGGCGGCGAACGCAAAACTCTCACGCCCGGAAACAACTTCGCCGTCAATAATCACATCCACCACTGGAGCCGAATCGCTCGGACCTATCAGGCGGCCGTCAAGCTCCTCGGCGTGGGCAACCGGGTGGCGCACAACCACATCCACGACGCGCCCCACACAGCAGTGTTATTCTTGGGCAATGATCACATCGTTGAATATAACGACGTTCATGATGTCTGCCAGGAGACCGCCGACGCCGGGGCGTTTTACATCGGAAGGGACTGGTCCATGCGAGGCAACGTGCTTCGGTACAATTACATCCACCAGGTGGGTCGGTACACCGACGTCGGGCCGGGCGGATTCGGCGGGACCATGGCGATCTACCTCGACGACTGGGCCAGCGGCACGCTGGTCGAGGGCAACCTCGTCGTCGGCGCGTACTACGGAGTCATGATCGGCAGCGGGCGCGACAATGTGCTGAAGAACAACATATTCGCTGAATGCAGCAAGGGCGCCGTCTCTTTTGACGCTCGCGGACTGGGCTGGGCCAGGAATTACTTTAACGGAAAGACAAATACCCTCTTCGACCGCCTCAAGGCCGTCGCCCACGACCGCCCGCCATACAGCACGCGATACCCCAAACTGGCGAACATCCTCAAGGACGAGCCGGTCCTGCCCAAAGGCAACCGCTTCATCCACAACCTGTGCGCGAACAGCCGATGGATTGACTATCACAACGATATGACCGATGCCATAACCGTGCAGGAGGGGAACCTGACGTCCGGTGACGTCGGACTGGTCGATCCGGCCAAGGGCGACTTCCGCCTGCGCCCGGACGGACCGGCGATCAAGGCCGGCATTAAGCCACTACCGCTCGACAAAATCGGTCAGCAGCCGGACGAATACCGGTCAGGGGAGTAACAGCCGTGCAAAAGGAACGCGTTCACCGTACAGACTGGATGCACAAAGGGAGCTTTGGTGTGATGGTTCATTATCTGGTCTACCCGCAAGGCAAGACGGCGGACGAAAAGACGGCGTCGTTAAACCGGATCGTCGATGGCTTCAATCTGGACCTGTTCGTGAAGCAGTTCGAGGAAAGCGGCGCGGACTGGCTTATTTTCACGCTGGGTCAGAACAGCGGCTACTACTGCAGCCCGAACGACTGGCTGGATAAAGCCTTGCCGGGCCATACGTCCAGGCGGGACTTGGCGTTGGAGATATCTAAGCGGGTGAAGGCTCTCGGCAAGCGTTTCATTGCTTATTTGCCGGCGGAGGTGCATGGCCAGTGCGCAGATGTCCATAAGGCTTTTGCCTGGAACAACGCCGACCAGAGCGAATTCGAGAAGCGTTATCCGGCGTTCATCCGGGCGTACGCGCTCAAGTTCGGTAAGAACCTGGACGGCTGGTGGTTCGACGGTTGCTACATGTACCTGCCGTTCATGACCAAGTACGATTGGCCGGTCTGGCTGGCGGCGGCCAGAGCCGGGAATCCGGATACGATTGTGGCTCTGAATCCCGGGTGGATTAATTATGACGCAAAGAAAAGCAAGCCCCTGACACCTCTGCAGGACTACATGGCCGGGGAAATGGAAAAACTCCCGCTTCAGTACATGCCCACGGGTCGCTTCGTTGACGGGGTCCAGTGGCACGCGCTGATGCCCCTGGACGGAGTGTTCGGCCCGGGCAAGCCGCACTCTTACGAGGACAAGGTCCTTTTCGACTGGGTCAAGAGAGTCAAGGACGTCGGCGGCGCGGTGACACTGAATGTCCCCATCAGCCAAGGCGGAACCATGCAATACTTTCCAGGGGTGAAAGACGCCGTGAACGGCCAGATGCACCTGCCGACAATTGCGCAGTTGAAACGGTTGAGCAAGGCGGTCAAAGCAACGCAGAAACAGCATGAATGATGACGACCATGGACATTAGGATCGCATTGACGGCCGGTCTGCTCGGGCCAACCCGCATATTTCACCACAGAGGTCGCAGAGGAGTTTATTACAAAAGAACTTAAACTGACCGATTTCAGTAGCCCGGTCCGTAAGGGCCGGGAAAAACTGTTACGCGCTTTGGGCGAGGGGCTTGCGGGTGATTCGGCGGGGTTGGGCGGCCTTGGCAACACTGGGCTTGCCCGGAAGGGAGACGGTGAAGACGGCGCCCTTTCCCGTCTGGCTTCGGACGGTCAATCGTCCTTTCATCGACCTGACGATCTGGCGGCAGACGGCCAGGCCCAGGCCGTTGCCGGTCCCGGCGCGGGTGGTGAAGAACGGTTCAAAGATGTGCTTCTTTATTTCCGGAGGGATCCCGACGCCGGTGTCGGCCACTCGTATAACGACCGCTCCGTTTGACCGGTCGGCGGAGATTGAAATGCTCTGCCCCCTGCCCTTGTCCATTACAGCGTCGCGGGCGTTCAGCAGGAGGTTCAGCAGCACCTGCTTCAGTTCGGCAGGGCGGGTGGTAACCGTCAGTCGCTGCGGGACTTTCCTGACCAGGCGAATCCCGTCCTTGCTGAAATCTCTTCCCATTGCCTCGAGCGTCTCGTCCAGCAGTTCCGCCAGCGAGACCTTCATGGGCGTTTGGGCTTCGGCTCCGGTCAGACCGAGCAGCGCCCTGCAGATTGTCGCTGCCCGGTTCGAACCTTCCAGTGTGTGACGGATCGCCTTATCGCGCATTTCTTCATCGCCGCCGGATGCCAGGCGGGCGTAATTGCACATCGGCGTCAGTATGTTGTTGAATTCGTGCGACACCATCGCGGCCATGGTCCCCACCGTCGCCAGGCGCTGGGCGCGGGCCAGTTGCTTCTGAAGCGAGCAGACCTCGTCTTCCAGGCGTCCCATGCGACCGCTGCGCCCGCAACTTTTTTGGTTCGACAAGACAGCCACTGCTTTAGTCCTTTCACTGACTGTAGCCGCACCACCGGCGAAATGATTCGTCGGCGCAGAACCCGAATCGTCCTGCGCTCTTATACCTTATCGGGTCTGATGCTGAAAAACTTGATACCACTTTTACCGTATATTACTATCTGGGTTATGACAATCGCGGCACACGGTATCGACATGGTCGATTGCGAACGCCTCGGCGAGATGATCGACCGTTACGGCAGCAGGTTTTTGAATCGCGTTTTCACGCCGACGGAACTGGAATACTGCCAGGGGCGGAAGCGCCGAATCGAACACCTCGCCGGTCGGTTCGCCGCAAAAGAGGCCGTTATGAAAGTTCTGGGAACAGGTCTGCGGAGAGGAGTTAACTGGACCGACATCGAAATCGTCAACGAACCGTCAGGCCGGCCTAAAGTTACACTCACCGGACGATGCCTGGAAATAGCCGAGGAAAAAAACCTCACCGAGATCGTCATCTCGATAAGCCATATCGCAACACACGCGATCGCATCGGCCGTCGCGTCGATAAAAGGATCGTGAGACCCGCCCCCTGGGGGCAGACCGGAATACCGGGCATCAGGCTTTTCCGAATATCATCCTTCCGGCTGACGTCTGGAGAGCCGATGTAACCACGACTGTCAGCTCCTCGCCGATGCGGCTTCGCCCCTGCTCGACGACGACCATGGTCCCGTCGTCGAGGTATCCGATGCCCTGACCTGCCTCTTCGCCCGGCTTGACGATCTTGACCGTAACGGTCTCTCCGGGAAGGACGACGGGTTTGAGCGCGTTGGCAAGGTCGTTGATATTGATGACCTTTACGCCGCGGAGTTGGGCGACCTTGTTGAGGTTGTAATCGTTCGTAACGATGCGGGCGTCGAGATGCTCCGCCAAAGCAACCAGTTTATGGTCCACCTCGGACGCCTCCTCAACGGAGGGGATACGCGCATCGGTCAGGCGAATTTCGATCTTGTCGTTGTTCCGGAGGCGGTTGAGCATATCCAGCCCCCGCCGGCCTCGACTGCGCCTGAGTTTGTCGGACGAATCGGCGATTCTCTGGGTCTCCTCGACGACGAAGCGGGGAACAACCAGAGTTCCCTCCAGGATTTGCGTCTCGGCGACGTCGGCAATTCGCCCGTCTATGATGGCGGAAGTATCCAGAATCAGCGAATGCGAACCCTTGCTCTGCCGGGAAAACTCCACGTATGGAATAATGAACCTGAAATCGTCCTTCGTCTGCATCACGAAGGAGACGCAAAGATAGATAGTGAACGCGCCGACGAGCAGTTTAACCATGGCTACCAGATCCGTCTGCGGGAACCTGAAGATTAACGCCCCAAAGTCCACAACCATCCCCAGGATATATCCCAGAAACACCCCCGCCACGATGCCGAAGAACAGTCCGCTGATACCGCTGAGGCTCTTGCGTTTGAAACCCATATCGACCAATATCAGCGCCACCGCCAGAATCAGCGGAATAATCAGCACCACGGCCATCCTCATGAACATAGCCGATTCGCCGGCATCGGGAGTGCCGCGGACATCAGAGGTCAGGGCAGGACCGACCGCTATGGCGAAAACCACGAGGACAAAGACCGCGCGAATGATATGAAGCACCATTTCCAAATCCTTTCAGTTTTATTGATCTTTTGGTGGTAAAATAAACTTCGGTCGCTACGGAAACAAAGATAGCAGGATTTTAGGGATTACCGGATTACCGGATTTTAAAACGACAAAAGAAAAATCCCTGTAATCCCGCTCTCTTTCTTTTTTTCTTCTTTTTCTTCCAGCAAGATTAAAATCCCTGTAATCCTGTAATCCCTAAAATCCCGCTCTCTTTATTGACCTTCCCCGCAGGGTCCTTCGGAGAATGGCGAGTTTATTTGGCAATTCAAACCTCAGTAAATATAGCATCTTTAGGCTCGGTTGAACACGCAAAATTATAGGTATGGGGCGAAAGCGGAGTTATTCGGATACTTTCTGATTTCCGAACTGTTTCCATGCTGCGCCGGCAGCGCCGATGACGCCGGCGTCGTTACCGAGCGACGCCAGGACCAGGGTTGTCTTCTGCTTATCGATCGTCCAGTTCAGTCGGCTGAAATGACGGCGCACGGGTTCAAGCAGGTCGTCGCCTGCCTTTGCCAAACCTCCGCCCAGGACGATCAGGTCCGGGTCAAGCAGGCGGGTGATGCTGACACAACCGACGGCGAGGTAACGAATTGAGCGGTCCCACACCTCTGCCGCAAGGGCGTCGCCGGCCTGTCGGGCTTTGTTGACATCCGCGGCGTCGAGGTCGCCTTTTTTGGTCAGCAGGTCGGTCAGACTGCTCTTACGCCGGTCCTGTTCAATGAGTCGGCGGGCGTACCGCGCCAGGGCGGACGCCGATGCGTACTGCTCCAGACACCCCCGCTGCCCGCAGGGGCAAGGCCGACCTTCCGACTCGACGATCATGTGCCCGGCTTCAGCGCCGATTCCATGTGCGCCGCGAATCATCTGTCCCGCGATGATTATCCCGCCGCCGACGCCCGTTCCCAGCGTCAGCATGACCATCACATCCGCACCCTTTCCGGACCCGCAGAGGTATTCGCCCAAAGCGGCAACGTTGGCGTCGTTTTCCAGCACGGTTTTAACCCCCAGCCCGTCGCGGATGCGATCTCGAAGCCGAATGTTGACGAAGCCGGAGATATTCGGCATGCCGATGACCACGCCGGCAGCCAGGTCAAGCGGACCCGGTGAGCCGATGCCTACACCCACTACATCGCCGACCGATATTCCTTCACGATCGAGCAGTTCGGTCGCCCCGGAGACCATCGTCTTGATCACACTGTCCGGGCCGGAGGCGGCAGGCGTCGGTAGTTGAAACGCCCCCCTCACGGACATGTTTTTATCCAACAGAGCGTACTTGATAAACGTCCCGCCCAAATCTATACCGACGCAAACCTTGGTCATTCGACCGCCTTTCCATGAAAAAATGAACCACAAACGACACAATGGATTTTTGATTTTCGATTTTTGATTGAAGCACCAGTTCCAGCCACAACCCAAATCAAGAATTCTTTGTGCTCTTTGTGTCCTTTGTGGTTCGGTTTTTTTAGAGGCCCCTGATCCACTCATCCAGCGTTTTTATACGTTCGGCGGGATCGGCGCCGGGGTCGTAACCTTTCAACTGCGGCGCAAGCGTCGAAAGGACGTCGAGGATGCGTTTTTCGGCAGCGGGGTCGGGCTTTTCCGAAGAAATTATTTTTCGCAGTTGTTCAATGAGCGGACCCGTTGCCCGATCCTTCATCGTCGCCAGTTCTCTGGCGGCGGCCTGGCCGGCGGCTTCGTCTGCGCCGGTGAGTCTGACAACCAGCGTCGCTACCCGCTGGCGATCGGCAAGGCTCTGCTGAGCCCGCCCATAACTTAGGGCTTTTTCAATCGCTTTTTTCTGCGGTTCATTCAGGCGATCCGCCAGTCGCGCCAGCGCGCCGGCGGCCAGTCGGACCACTGCATCCCAGTTTTTGGCGGCGTTCAGGGCGTCCAGACGTTTTTGAAGCGACGCCATGGCCGATTCAAATTGACTGTCGTCTTTGACTTCGGCGATATTGGTAACGGCAGAGGCATCCCCCGCCACCAGCAGCGACTCGATCCATTCGCACCAGACTTTCGGCGCTTGAGGGTCTTTGGCCTCGACCATTGCGGCATGGACGGCTGCCAGTTCGCCGGTGGCTTCGGCAGGTCGGTCAGCCTTCAAAAGCGCACGACCCAGTCGCAGACGAACCGGAATCCACTCGTCAGTCTGTTCGGGCGGTATCCTGGCGGACCAGAGTTTCAGCACGTCTATGAGGTATTCGTCTGCGCCGTCGCGCTGGGAGAGTTTATCTGCCAGGTCCTGCAACTTTGCAGTTTCAACCTTCCCCAGCAGGCTCATGACGACCGACCATGCCTGCCCGCGAACGGCTGCATCTGGTTCGACTTTCGGGTTGGCGCGGGGTAGGATTATCTCGATGTGTTCCGCCTGACCAAGTGAACCGATAGCCGCTATGGCTGCCAGACGCACCCCGCGGTCAGAGTCGCTTACAAGCGGCGCCACCGCCGATGCGCTTTCGGGGAGCATGAGGCGCTGAAGGGCCTTGATCCCGCTGAGGCGAACCGCAGCGGAGGGGTCTTTAAGGGCCGATGTCAGCAATTCGGCCAGATGTTCGTCCTTCAGCACGCCCATCGCCTCCAGCAGCGCTTCGCGCAGACCGGCTGAACCATTTCCTGCGCCGGTCTTGTAGCGTTTCGTCAGCGCCGCAGCAGCAGCAGCCCGACGATCGTCGGAAAGACTGTTCTTCTCGGCTATCCGCGCCAGCGCGCCCGCAGCCGCCGATGCGACCTGCCGATCAGGTTCGGCAATACCGGTCAGAATCTGCTCCCACGCAGAGGCGTTGCCCAGAAGCCCCAGCCCCTGATATATCGCCCGGCGGACTTCGTCGGACTTTTCGACTTTCAGTCGGCTTGTGAGGAGTTTGGAGACCTGTTTATCGGCGATATCCGCCAACAGAACGACGGCAACCGCCCTGACGTCAGGGTCCGTATCCATCACTCTCGCCCGGACCTGCACCCATAAAGGTTCATCGGGCTTCTTTCCTGCTGCGAGGCGCTGCTGGACCAGCCTGACGGCCGCCAGGCGCACTTCCGCCAACGGGTCGGCCAGCATATCGGTCAGCAAGGCGTCGCGTCCTTCCGGAAGAGTAGCGGTGTACAGGTCGTTCATTACCGACGCCAGGCGACGGCGAAGTTCGGCGTTTTCGCGATTCAGATCCCGGTTCTCAACGGCGAGGTTTTCGGCCAGGTCCGCCAGCCAGTCCGAATGGCGCTTATTCTTGTTCTCCGACCACCACTTTTCCCATTGCTGCGTATCCCGGCCGAATGCGCGGATGCTCGTCAGATTGGCCAGGGCATCGCAGGCGGCGTAGCGGATCGACTCGTCTTTGTCGTTAAGGAGAGATACCAGGGCATCGACGGCCTGTTTGTCCAGAATCCGCTGCATTGCCGAAATTATCACCAGGCGGATTTCGCGGTCGGTCTTCGGGTTTGAAAGGATGTGAATCAGTTCGTCAAGCCCCCCAAAGTCCTTGCACGTCGCCAGGGCCACGGCGGCAGGGATCCGAGCCGCAGGTTCGTCGGAAGTGAGCATCGCCACAAGCGGCTTGACAAACTGCTTGTCGGCCCGTCCCGACTGGACAATGGC
Organism: uncultured Planctomycetaceae bacterium; assembly: GCA_964449105.1. GTDB lineage: Bacteria > Planctomycetota > Phycisphaerae > SM23-33 > SM23-33 > JAUWNJ01. The sequence goes on from CAYUYD010000071.1 coordinate 8,577, forward strand.
TCCGGCGACGGCAATCTGGGCCGGTCGGTTCGAAGCATCCGCCAGAAAATCACACAGGGCAATATCGGCCTGGGGATATGTCCGCGTCAGAAGCAGAATAGCCGCCTCGCCCCTCGTCCTGGCGGTCCGCTCCGGGTCGGAAAGCTGGGCTGTAAGGGTCTTCAGTTCAACCTGCTGGGTGGGCGTCAGGGCCGGCAGATCAGACCTGGCGGCGCAGGTCGCCACGCCAACAGCCATGACGCCAAAGGCTACTGAACAAATGTACCGAAAAATCTTCACAACACTCTCCACCTTTATAATATATCGGTAGTGTACAACTTTATATCTATTGAATCCTTCCGTCCATCGTCTGTACCGGAGAAAAATGAAATTTCTCACTCGCCGGTACTCAAGCCGGACCGGTTCCGTGCCGATTGGTTCTGTGGATGCCGCTTTAAAGCAAAAGATCGGCTCATTGCAGCAAAGGAACCCATCGTGTCCATGAAAATATTAGTCATAGATTCAGATTGGCAGTTTCTCCGCAAGACAAGAGACCTTCTGGAACCCCATGGGCATCATGTCGTTCACGAGGCAGACCCTGACCGGGCGCGTCGGCAGTCGCTGAAATGGCGCCCCGACGTCATCATGGTCAGCACAGAGTATGAATCCTGCTGCGACGGCGCCCTGCTGTCCGATTTTTCCCGGCTCAGGCCCAGACCAGCGATTCTCCTGACCTCGGCGATGACCGATTTCGACAGGGCATGGCGATCCTGGCAGCGCGGAGGCGACGATGTTCTCTTCAAACCGCTGCTGCACTCCAGCGAATTGCACACAGCCATTATGAGCGCAAGGCAAAACGCCCTTTGCCCATCCCGCCGACCCGCTGCTCGACCACTGGCGCTGTCGGCGTAAGAAATCCCACACTCCGCCCGCCATATCTCTGTCGAAGCGAACAGCAAAACTTGCTTCGCTGCGCCGAGAAGCCTATTATAGGAGCGTCTGACCGACGAACTTAAAGGCGTTCTATAAGTGTTTCAGGAGTCTGGATTATGGTATCTCATGTTCCGGTGGTGATTGAGCAGGATGAGGATGATGTATTCATCGTTTCAGCCCCGACGCTTCGTGGTTGCCACAGTTACGGAAAAACCCTCGACGAGGCGATGAAGAATATCACCGAAGCGATTCTTCTCTGTCTGCAGGACGAGACTCCGCAGCAATGTCGGCGGTTCGTCGGCGTGCGCGATCTGGAGGTAACGGTTTGACAGCCGTTCCGGTCATACCGGCACGGAGGTTTATCCATGCACTGAATAAACTTGGCTTCGAGGAAATTCGTAGTCGCGGTTCCCATCATCGTTTTGCCCACCCGGACGGAAGGAAAACTACCGTGCCCGTCCATAAAGGCCGAGATATCCCGCGCGGGCTGCTGCGGAAGATTGTTACTGTCGATCTGGGTATGGATATGGATAAATTCGTCTCACTCCTGTAAACATTGCGGGCGAAAATGAACAACGAATGGTTTATGACGGCGGCGATAAACGCCGCGACAGAAGGCATCGAAGCGGGGCAGACGCCCTTCGGCGCGTGCATCGCCCGCGACGACAAAATCATCATTGCCGCGCACAACGCCGTCTGGAAAAACACCGACATCACAGCACACGCCGAAATCCAGGCCATCAGAACCGCCTGCCGGAAACTGAACACAATCGACCTGGCCGGCTGTGTGATCTACTCCACCTGCGAGCCTTGCCCGATGTGCTTCTCCGCCTGCCACTGGGCGAGGATTTCAAAAATCGTCTTCGGCGCGCGGATCGAGGACGCCGAAAAAGCCGGTTTCCGCGAATTGGGAATTTCCAATGAGCAGATGAAGACACTTGGGCGCAGCGGCGTCGAAATCGTCGGCGATTTCCTCCGCGATGAATGTGTCGGACTTTTCGAAGCCTGGGCCGGACGCAAGGACAAGCGCCCTTACTGATAATAAGGGACTCTACTTGCGCCTCAGCACCTTTCCGACCAGTTGGCCGGTGTAGTCGCCCGGTATGTCACGGTCTCATGATCGAAGACAACCACGT
>CAYUYD010000072.1:0-10350 GCA_964449105.1 uncultured Planctomycetaceae bacterium
GCCTGGAACGACCGAGTTCGTCGCCTGGCCCATTCTCAAACGCGCTTTCGCCGCACGCTGGATCAAAACGACGCCACTTTTGGCACACAGTTTCGAGCGAGTCATGCCCGGAAAGGATTACGTCTCCAGCATCCGTGATTTCTGGCGCGTCTGCAGCGGATGCAATGCCGCCGCACGAAAACGCGTCGAAAAATTCCTGAAAGAAGTCCTCAACACCAAAGACTTCCCGCTGACGGTGATGGACCGCCCCATTGAATCGGAAACCACCAAGATCGTCGAAAACTCCTACCGCGCGACAATCCTGGCCTTCCTGAACGAATGGAGCATCTTTGCCGAGCGGAACGGCGTGGACCTTACCAAGGTCGTCAAGGCGATAAAGGTCCGCCCGACGCACAGCAATATCATATTCCCAGGGCCGGGCATCGGAGGATACTGCCTGCCGAAAGACGGAGGACTGGGCTACTGGGCATATAAACACATCCTGGGCTTCGAGGACGGCGACGAGGTCTTCAGGATGTCAACGGCCGCCATTGACATAAACGACACCCGCGGGCTGCACGTCGCCACGCTGACCCGCGACGCGCTGCGCAACATGGGAAGGTACATTGCCGGAGCCGACGTGCTTATATGCGGGGCAAGTTACAGACAGGACGTCGGCGACACACGCTACAGCGGTTCGGAACTGGTTGTCCGCCGCTTGACGGAAATGGGCGCGGAGATGAGAGTCCATGATCCCTACGTCGAACATTGGTATGAACTGGAAAGCCAGGACGACTACCCGGCCCCGGGGCACTCATGGGCGAGGTTCTTCCACAACCAGGACGGCGTTGCCGACATCCGAATCCAGCAGGACCTGGGCAAGGCCATTAAGGGCACCGAGGCCGTCATCTTCGCCGTACCACACTCGCCCTACCTTTCGCTCGAACCGGACAAGGTGGTGAAAATGGCCGGCGGACCACTGGCGGTAATCGACTGCTTCGGTATTCTCGACGATGAGAAAATCACCCGATACTTCGATTTGGGATGCGAGGTCAAGGCCCTCGGCAGAGGACACATCCAGCGACTCAAGGAAGAAGTCCGCAAAGGGCGTACAAACCGCAGGCGGTAGAACCGCTCCAAAAAAAAGAGGGTGCCTATGCAATCTGAAAGACCCGATGAAGACGCCCGCAGGGCGTACTGGACCGAGCAGATAGATGCAGCCTGCCGACATATGTCGGCAGTATCCGATTATCCGGTGGATGAATGCGGCCAGGCCATGGCGTCCCTGCCGGAGGCTGCATCCGAGGCCGGAGTGGAGGTGGCCTTCTCGACCACCAAGGTCGGGAACAACTATGACCGCCTTTTTTTCCTGCGGGAAGGGCTGATCGACGACTTTGTTGCTATAGCACGCCAAATGAACAACCGGGGATGGATACTGAAAGCTGAAGACGCCTACCGTACCTGCCGGATACAAAAATCCCTGGCGATGAATGAGAAAGTATTCGACATAACCCTCCGGCGTGCGCGATGGGAATTGAAAGGCCGCTTGCCATCACCAGAGGAGATGGCCCGGTGCCTCTCTGCGCTGATTGCCGCCAGTCCGAAGGTCGGTCCACACACCTCCGGAAGCGCCCTGGACATCAGCGTCCTGAACCGCAACGACGGGACGGAACTGGACCGCGGCGGGCCTTACCTGGAGGTGTCCGAATTGATGCCGATGGACTCGCCGTTCATTACACACCAGGCCCGCCGGAACCGCGACGAGATTACCGCGCTGATGGCTGAACACGGATTCCTTCCATATCCGTATGAGTTCTGGCACTATTCCAAAGGCGACGGCCACAGCGAATACCTTGCCGGGACGGGCAAACCGGCCCGCTACGGCGCGGTGGACATGGACCCCGCCGGCGGCAAAACTACACCGGTGGAAAACCCCAAAGAGCCTCTCAACAGCATCGAGGAAATCCGGTCGGAAATCCAACGCGCAATTGCCCGCCTCGGCGGAAGATAACAACTCCTACTTCCGAGCAAAAAACCTACTACTCTGTCCGGTCTAAATTGCGGGGTGGGTTCCATGCCTTCACGCGAAGCGGGTATCGAACGGTGTCGGCAATCTTCTCTTTACGGTACGACGGCGGCTCGGCAGAGAGGTCCGGACGAACGAGCGAACCGGAAAATATGACCAAAAAGCCGAATCCCGCCGCAGCCGCGATCAGCCTAAACAAATTAACACCCAATGATTTCAGATTCATCGTGTTTTATGTCCGCTGTAGGCCGCTGCATCCTCCGGCGACAGCGAATGGGCCCTCAAGGATTCGAACCTTGGACCAAGGGATTATGAGTCCCCTGCTCTAACCGCTGAGCTAAGGGCCCCAACGATTTTTGATTTTCAATTTTTGATTTTCAATTTTTGATTTTCGATTGACAATGCCAATTTACAGGCCGGCGGCAACTTCTTCAAGAACTTCAAGCCCTTCGCGGAGGGCTTCTTCGTTCACAAGCAGCGGCGGGCATATTTTGACGGCACATCCGCCCACGCCGACCGGGGCGAACAGCATTACGCCCCGCTGCACAGCCCGGTGAACCATCTCCCAGGCGGGGCCGGGATCAGGCTCGGTTGTGCCGGGTTTGGTGAACTGCAGTGCGCCGACCAGGCCCACCGACGCCCAATGCCCGATTTTACCGCCCGCGGCCTTGGTGGTGCGCTCACATCCCTCCGCCAGTACAGGTGCGAGTCTTGCGGCGTTTTCAATAAGGCCTTCCTTTTCAACAACTTTCAGGTTCGCCAGCGCCGCTGCAGAGCATATCGGATTGGCTGAATGCGTGCTGGTCATCTCGCCCGGACCGTACATATTCATCAACTCTTCCGTGCCAAGCACAGCCGAGGACGGCATCCCGCCGGACATACTCTTCCCACACGCCACCAGGTCCGGAACGACGCCAAGATGCGAGAAGCCGAATGGCTTGCCCGTCCTTCCGAAACCGGCCTGTACCTCGTCGAAAATCATCACCGCCTTGTGTCTGTCGCACCATTTCCGAAGGGCCTGGGCATATTCAGCCGGCATTAGCGTGGCGTTGCAGCCCTGGAACGTCTCGCCCATCACGCCGCAAACGTCGTCGGCGCTGACGCCCTTGTCGGCCAGAGTCTCGGTGAAAACGTCGAAACTCGTATCTTCCTGACGGAAGCCGTCGGGGAACGGAACCTGGACGAACTCCGGGTTATCGCCAAGCCACGACTTCAGCGCAGCCGATCCGCCGGCCAGTTGCGCGCCCATCGACCGCCCGTGGAAGCCGTTCTCGAACGACACAATAATGGACTTTTTCTCTCCGCCGACCTGCCGGCCTTTCGTCCGCGCCAGTTTAATGCAGCACTCGGTCGCCTCAGAACCGGTCGTCAGAAGGAATACCCGCTTCAACGGCGGAGGGAGCATAGCCGTGATCTTCTCGACCAGTTTGATGCGAATCTCCGTAACAAAGCAGTAGGCGTGATACATACCGTGATTGGCCATATCCGCGATTGCCTTGACGATCTCCGGATGCCCGTGCCCGGATGACGTTACCAGAACGCCGCAGGAGAAATCGATCCATGTATTCCCATACGCATCGGAGATGGTAAATCCCTTGCCGTGGTCCCAGATGACCGGCGGCTGACCGCCCATGCTCCTCGGCTCAAGGTTACGCAGACGCTTGAGCAAATCGACGGAATCAGGCACGGGAATCTTCGTGCAGATCGTTCGATACTTCGTCCTGACCGGAGAAACATCCTCCGGAACCAGTGGAAATTCCTTGGTTGCCATGCTTGTTAGCGTCCCTTTCTCTCGACCATTTGGCGTTTAGCGGCGGGCCGAAGGCCCGCCCTGTTTCTATTCATACTCTCTGAACCGCACGCCGGCGTTGGGCGGGTAGTCTATGAAAACTTCACGCCCGCCGGCGAGTATGCTCTTGCGGCCGGCTTCGACCACCAGTTCGTTATAACTACTGTTGGACGGAGTGGCCATGATACCTTCTTCATCGAAACGCCTGATAAGTTTCCGCCGTTCAGCCAGGTCGTCGATAGTCCGCGCCTTACAGCCGGCGCGGATGATGTATTCGGCGCTGCGATGCCCATATCCGACGGGCGTAAGCCCCCCGCCGCCGATGTCGAGCAGTTTGAAGTAATCGGGGCTTGGTTCGGCATAGACCGTATCGCCCGGCTCGCTGCCGGCAGAGTTGTAACTGTATTTGACGCCGCGATACTGGTCGCTGTGCAGCAGCAGCGTCGCGTCGGTATCGCCCTGGCACCACATGGTCAGGCCTTGTGCGTTCCCGCCCGGAGCGGCATTGGGATAGCCTATCGCATCGACCACGCTCAGCGACGCCCCGTTCTCCCAGATAACCCGCCCGTCCGTCCACAGGTAGCCCTCGCGCCCGTTGGGATACTTATCGACGATACCATAGACGCTGACGGATACCGGCTTCAGACCCGTGATAAACGCCACCAGGTCCACATAATGACAGCCGACGTAGGTGAACATGTCGGAGTTTTCGCAGGTGCACCAGTTCTGGAAGTTCGAGTCACGGTAATACCACGGCTCGATCATCTGGGCTTGAGCGAGGCGGAACTCGCCGAACCGTCCCGCACGGTACGCCTGTCGAGCCATCAGGTTGCGGTCGTCGAACCGCTTATGATACTCCACTCCGACGATGAGGCCTCTCTCGTAGGCGCGGGCGGCAATTTCCTCTGCCTGGGCGTGCTTGAGCACCAGCGGCTTGACTATGCAGACATGCTGATCGTTTTCGATGGCGGCGTCCAGCACTGCATAGTGAAACTGGTCCGGAACGGCGATGACGGCGATGCCGCCGCGCGGAGCGGCTTCGAGAACTTTCTTGTAGAGGTCGGGGAACTTTTCGTCAGCGCCGACCTTGGCAGGGTCGGGATGCGGCGTAAAACTCTGGCCCGGAAAGGCCTGTTTCAACGTCTCGTCGTTCTGTAATTCCGCCAGAGGGGCAGCGTTCAGTGCGCAGACGTGAATGTCGCCGACAACGCCGACCCGCTGGAGATGATAGACCGTCGGAAGAAGTTGAATCCGCGTAATCATCCCCCCGCCGACAAATGTTACCTGTGGCAATGGGCCTGTACTGCTCATTGATGCTTTCTCCATTCAATGAAAATAGCGGTCAGCGTTCAGCAATCAGCATTCAGCCGAGGGCGAAAAACCTGCGGCAAATCCGACAACCGATAAGAAAGGAAATTTACGTTGTGTATCAACTTTAGTCAAGGGCGGTTTAGAGGTTGACGAGGCCGGCGAAATTGGTGATAAAAGATACGGGGCGACATGGAAGGAGTAATTTATGTGGGACTGGAAGAGAATCGCGATTTTTTCTGTTCCTTTTGTCCTTCTGCTGTTTGGGGCGGCGGCGTGGCTTTTCCTGAGAAAGACCATTCGGACCCGGGCGCGAGTCGCCCGTCAACTGCGGGACGATCCGGACATCAACGAGTGGCTGGTGGTCTTCGGCTGGAGCCGGAAAGTCCTGTACGTTCCGGTTGTGCTGGCCTCGCTGGCGGCGTTCGTATTAATGCTGCTTGAAGGCAGCTGGATTCCCGGCATCAACGCCGGAATCGTCGGCGGCGTCTGGCTGGGGATATTCATCCTGAATTTCCTTGTGGATGAATATGAAATAAATATCAAGGTGCTGTTAATCGGACTGCTGTGCCTGATTGTCCTTTTCCTTTGGCTGATGTTTATGGACTGGCTGACGCCGTTCCTTATGTTTTTCAGGCACTTCGGTATAAAAATCAGCGCCATGGGTTATCTGCTGCTGGCGATAATTTTTCTGCTGGCCATTTTGATTTCGTGGCTGAAGGGATTGTTCTATTACGTCGCCATTACGCCGAACTACATGAATATCCAGGGCGGTCCGACGGAGACGGGCGAACAGGTCGCTCGCGAGGAATACAGCACGCGAATTGATACCGGCGATTTTCTGGAAAGGCTGCTCGGCTTCGGGCGGATCATTATCACCTTCAGCGACCAGCGCCGTCAGCCAATAATGCTGCTGGTGGGACGGGTAGGCAAAAAGGCCGCTCTGCTGGAGTCCATTCGCGGGAAAATCGCGCTGGACCGCAATCAGCCAACGCGAGAAGGGGTCTGAAAAATACGTCCTGTCCGCTGCGGTAGATAATGGCTGCATCCGCCCCATCGCCCGGTTTTTACCGCCGCCCCTTCGGGGCTAATCGCTATCGGCCATTTTCCCGGGGGCTATCGCCCCCGGCTACTGTCCGTCGGCCCTCCGGGCCGAACCTCCACCAACCGTCCTTTTTCCGAAGACCGACACCCCATTGGCATCGGGAAACCCCTTGCCCCGAAGTTCCAGGGATTCTTGGAAATTCCCTGCCCCGAAGGGGCAAAGGATAGTAGCCGTGGGCGTCAGCCCACGGTAGCCGGTCCCCAATAGGTTCAGCCCCGAAGGGGCGTCGGAAAACCCGTTACAAATAGCGATCGTCGTAATCAATACCGTGGCTGTCCAGAAGCCACTTCAATTCCTCCTCGAAACTGACCTTCCGATGATGCTCCTGTTGATTCCTGACATACTTGACGACCCTCGGCAGGACGCTCGGCGAAACGGAAAAGGCTGAATATCCATCCTGCCAATAGAAATCCTGCATATCCGGAAACGTCTCGTGAATCCAGTTGGTGCTGTTGGCCTTGAGGTCCTTCAGGCAATCGGAAAGTGAGATTGTCGGGCTTAGCGAAGCGACAATGTGGATATGGTCCTCCGGGCCGTTGATCTCAACCGGCATTCCTTTCTGGGTCTTTATCATTCCTCCCATGTATTTGCAAAGGCGCGGGAGCAACTCCGGTGTGATAAAAGGGCGACGGTCTTTCGTGGAGAACATGATGTGATACTTCAGGCAAGTGTATGACATTCGCTTTCTCCGCCGCCCCTTCGGGGCTAAATCGCTATCGGTCATTTTTCCGGGGGCTATCGCCCCCGGCTACTGTCCACCGGCCCTCCGGGCCTATTTCCTCGCCTGCTCCGTTGGTCTGCGAGGTTCCTCTTGGTCATGGGCACCCTTGTTGGATTTCCGTCCCACCAGGAAACCGACAAGTGCTACGCATAATCCTGCTCCGGCAACTATCAGGCAGGCATAGGGTGGCTTCCCTATGCAGAACACGGCACCAAACATAAAGCCGATGCCACCTGCAAAAAGCATAGGGGCTGCTACATATACGTTCCACTTGCAGTTCTTCCCGTCGTTTTCTACACTCATTTTATTCTTCCTGTAGCGTACTCGGCAAAATGTTCGCGGCTAATTTTATTTCACTATTTCCGGTGTTAAGCGCGAGATGCCGCTTGCCTTTTCGTACATCCTGGCCGAGCGGAGGAGGGTTTCTTCGGCAAAGACGCCGCCGAGCAGTTGGACCGCCAGCGGCAGGCCGGCGCTGCTCAAACCGGCGGGGATGGAAATGCCCGGAATTCCGGCAAGGTTGGCGCTGATGGTATAAATGTCCGAAAGGTACATCGTCAGGGGGTCGGCTGTCTTTTCACCGATCTTGAAGGCTGTCTCCGGGGCAGTCGGCGCCAGCAGCACGTCGCAATTCTCGAAGGCCTTGTCGAAATCGTTCTTTATAAGCCGGCGGACTTTGAGCGCCTTGAGATAGTAGGCATCGTAGTACCCGCTCGATAAGGCGTAAGTTCCGAGCATGATTCGGCGTTTAACCTCGTCGCCGAAGCCTTCGGCCCGGCTTCGGCTGTAAAGTTCAATTATGTCGGCGACCTTGTCGGCTGTGCGTCGTCCGTAGTGTACACCGTCGTATCGGGCGAGGTTGCTGGAGGCCTCTGCCGTAGCGATGAGGTAATAGCACGCCACAGCGTAGGAGGAGAGTTGACCGCCTTCGTCGGTGTCAACCCGGCTATGTGGCAGCGAAACTTCGATAATTTCAGCGCCGGCATCTCGATAGATTTTCGCAGCCTTGTCCACCGCGGCGCGAATCTCGGCATCGAGCGATTCGGAATGAAACTCCTTTATCAGCCCTACTCGCAGTTTTTCCATTGGCTTGTCCAGCGAGGCGAGGTAATCCGGCACGGGTTTATCAACGCTGGTGGAGTCGTGCGGGTCGTAACCGGCGATTGCCTCCAGCATCATTGCCGCATCGGCTACGTTGCGCGAAAGCGGACCGATCTGGTCGAGGCTGGAGCCGAAGGCGACCAGTCCGTACCGGCTGACACGGCCATAGGTCGGTTTCAGGCCCACGCAGCCGCAGAACGCCGCCGGTTGGCGTATCGACCCGCCGGTGTCCGAGCCGACGGCGGCTGCACACATCCGGGCTGCAACCGCCGCCGCCGAGCCGCCGGACGATCCGCCCGGAACGCGCGAAGTGTCCCACGGGTTGCGAGTGGCATTGAAGGCGGAGTTCTCCGTGGATGAACCCATTGCGAACTCGTCCATATTGGTTTTTCCGAGGATAATCGCGCCGGCTGATTCCAGTTTGCCCACAACCGTCGCATCGTAAGGGGCGTGGAAATTTTCGAGAATCTTCGCCGAGCAGGTAGTCCTTCCGAAGGAGGTGCAGATATTGTCTTTGACCGCGACGGGCACGCCGGCCAGGGGAGGAAGCGGTTCTCCGGCAGAGCGATTCCTGTCGATTTTCCCGGCACGAGTCATAGCCCGCTCGGAAAAGACTTCGTTGTAAGCATAAAGATTTTTATCCAGCGTCTCGACGGCGTCAAGATAAGCACGTGTCGCTTCGGCGGCTGAGATTTCGCCGGCGGCGATGGCGTCGCGTAATTCCAGAGCGGAAAGGTTCAGGATGTCGCTCACAATTTTCTCCAATCGACGCCGATGTTTCTTTTCGTCGTCGTACCGACGACGGCTAAACGAGGTCGGGACTATCCTGTTACCAATTACGAATTACGAACTATTGCGAATCTCCGATGACCTTTGGGACTTTGTAGAAGTCGCCGTCGCGGGCGGGTGCGTTGGCCAGGGCCTGTTCGACCGTCAGCGATTCGCCGGGCGTATCGGCGGCCAGGACATTGCGGAGGTCCAGTGCGTGAGCCATCGGCTCGATGCCGTCGGTGTCCAGTTTACCCAACTTGTCCATGTAGGCGACGATGTCGGCGAACTGCCGGCCCAGCGTCTCTGCCTGCTCGTCGGTCATTTCGATCCGGGCCAACATGGCGATATGTCGGATTAGATGCCTGTCTATTTTCTTTTCAGTCATATCCTTCAAGCGTCTCCCGAAGAATAACCCGCGCCGCTGCGGATGATGATGCGATATGATCCCAGCCATGTCAACCACTGCGATAATGTTGAAAGTCGCTTCGCATTTCAGCCGAACACAATAAGAGCGGGTTTAACTCGTTTTGGCCGTTGACGTTGGCGCATGATAAGGTTATAGTCCGCCGACCGTTGCGAAAAATAAGACATGGGAAAGACTGAAAATATCGAAACCCAAGCGCTCGTCCTTGAGGCGCTGCCTAACGCGATGTTCCGCCTGGAAGTCGAGATAGGCGAAAAGAAGCACCAACTCATCGGACACATCTCCGGTCGAATGCGCCGACACTACATCCGCATCCTGCCCGGCGACCGCGTCCTCATCCAGATCAGCCCATACGACCTGACCAAGGCCAGAATCGTGTACCGGCAGAAGTAAGACATTTTCGATTTTAGATTTTCGATTTTAGATTTCCGCCGACGCAGTTGACGTATGCTCGGTTGAGCACGACGGTGCGAATATCGCCGGCCTTCAGCAGCGGCCTGTCAGTCTCGATCCAGAAGCGGTTGAGGAAGTCAAGCCCATGCACGTCGCCGACGTTCACCATCGGCAGGCCAAGCCCGGTGGCGACTTCGGCGGCGATGTTCGCTTCTTCGGGCGCGTGATGAGTGGTGCAATACTCAATGGCGTCAGGCATAAGCCCGTTATCCAGCATTTCCGCACCGCCTTCCCATCGGAACGGGTGGGCAAGGACGGTCAGGCACCCGTCATTGCGGGCCTTTTCCAGAATCTCCGCTGCGTCGGCAAGCCTCGTATAGGCCCGGTCGGTCGTGCCCAGCACCAGAAGGTGCTGCATCCTCTCCGGCCCGATGCTTAACTCCACGCCGGGAAAGATGCGGATGTCGGGAAAACCCTGCTGCAATTGCTCGATCTCCCTCTGGCTCCATACGGCATCGTGCTCGGTGATATAGACGGCCTCGTATCCGGTCTGGATCATCCGCTCCATTAATTCAGCCGGCGTAGCCTTCGAGCAGGCGCTGTAACGACTTGTATGCAGGTGTAATTCGACTTTCATAACAGTTGGTTCATCGGTCGATTGGTTGACTGGTCAATTGGAATTTTTCAGAACTCCGCACTTCGCGGCGTGCGGGGGAAGGGGATTACGTCGCGG
>CAYUYD010000073.1:0-9001 GCA_964449105.1 uncultured Planctomycetaceae bacterium
ACGAACCGGCACGAACCGGCACGAACTGGCACGAACCGGCACGAACTGGCACGGATCGGTTCCGGTTATCCTGCCTTGGTTTTCCCGCAGGGTCGCCGTGGCGACTTTGCCATCGGGTGGGCCTTGTCGTATGTGGCTTTCAGTCCGGCGGTCGTCAGGTGGGTGTAAATCTGGGTTGTCGAGATGCTCTTATGTCCCAGGAGTTCCTGTACGCTTCGCAGGTCGGCTCCGCGGTTGAGCATGTGTGTGGCGAAACTGTGGCGGAGCGTGTGCGGCGAGATTTTCGGTCCCAGGCCCGCCCGGCGGATGTATTTGTCGAGTTTTCGTCGGACCGACCGGTCGGATATCCGCCCGCCGAGTTTGTTGACGAACATCGGTCCGGCAGGGTCGGCCTGTCGGCGACCGGGCGGGAAAACCGCATCACGCAATTGCAGATATTGCGCGACTGCGCCGGCTGCCGGCGAACCGAGCGGCGATATCCGCTCCTTCCTTCCTTTTCCGCGGATGCGGAGCGTTCCGTCGGACAGATCCATGTCCTCTACGTTAAGCCCGACAAGTTCGCTGATTCGCAGGCCCGAAGAGTATATGGTTTCCAGGATAGCCCTGTCCCTCGCCGCCAGCATCTGCCTCAGCGAGTTTTCCCCGCCCGCCGGTTCCGCCGACGGGGCGGACAGGAGGCTTTCGACCTGTGCTTCATCCAGGCATCCGGGCAGTTTTTTGAGTTGCTTCGGTGCGCGGACGACGACGGCGGGCGATGCGTCCAGTTGTCCGGTGCGGACGAGGTGCCTGTAGAGGCTTCGCAGCGCCGCCAGTTTGCGTGCGATTGTCGAGCGCGAGTATCCGGCGCTCATAAGGGCCGCCAGAAACGCCCGGACATCGGCGGGTTCGACCGACAGCAATCGGGTGGACAACGTCGCCGCATCCGCGATGTCAGCGGCGGCTTGACCGTCGGACCTGATGTCTTCGGGCGAGATGAGGTACCGGCAGAACTGGATAAGGTCGATCTGATACGAGCGAACGGTATGCAGCGAGAAGTTTCGCTGCCCGGAAAGGTGTTCCAGGAATTTTCGGATGATGGGTATCGTCGTCATAACGCGAATTCTCACGAATAGATAACGCGAATGTACGCGAATAAAAACATTATCATTCGCGTTCTATTTCTTCCATCGGCGAGTGTATATGAAAGGCTTTAGGAGATACGCAGGTTGTGGAAAAGCAGACAGCCCACCCCGGCATATCGGGATGGGCTGTCGTAACCTTTCGCGTGTTTTGAGGATTTTCCTTAAAAGTCTCCCTCGCCTCCGGGCGGCATCGGCGGCGGCATCTGTCCGCCACGCATTCCACCCATGAACATGCCCATGAAGGTCTTGACGATCTCGCCGATGGTCTTTGTCGGAAGGTATCCGGTGAATGACATATCGCTGCCCTCGATGGAGACCGACCCGGCGAAGGGTTCTTCTGCGGCGATCGGCGGTATCGGCGGCGGGCCCTCACCGATCGCGACGGTGATGTTCGTGATTACCTTGAAGATGTTTCCGATGTTCAGCAGCCCGACGGCCATGCGGTTTTTAGGCAGCATCGCCAGCGATTTGGCGGTGCCCGGATCCGTATGCAGCGTTCCGGTTCCCCCGGCCGTCTTCATCGCCTCGGCCAGGAACGTCTTTGACCCGCCCATCGTTATCACCAGCGTCTTGTCGTCGGCAGAGGCAATCAGCAGGCGAATTTTATCTTCGCCGAGAACGGCCTTCATCCTTTCGCGGCTGTCCTCTTCCATCGAGTTAATTTCAGGATGGTCAATATCGATGACATCAACCTTGTTATCGCCGATAGTCTCAAGGGCCTTGTGGTACTTGATGGACAGTTTTTTGATATCTTCATTTTTTGCGCCCTGGGCAACTTCGTTTGCAACGGCTACACCGTCAGCCAGTATGGCCTTGACCTTTTCTGCCGACTTGCACTCCAGCACGCAGGCCATTCCAAACTGCCCGGTTCCGGTTGTGATCCCGCCGTGATAGAATTGCACCGAGTCGATCTGCTCTTCCATCCCGAGCATCACACTGCGCAACTTTGCCTTCGCTTCAGCCGACAGTTCGGCAAAAGGTTCGCCGGCCAGCATGTTGTCGATTCGCTTGGTGTTGAAATCCTCCGGGGTTTTAGGCCCGTTCCCGATTCCGAAAGCAAGGATGTAGGGCATATTCGGCAGGCGGTTCAGCAGCGACCCTGCCACGGGTTTGTATGCAGCCAGGGCCTTGCCGAACACGCTGTCGGCCAGGCAGGAACATCGCCCGTCGATTATGATGCCGGTCTCGGCGATCCGCAGACCGACGGAGGCATCGTCAAGTTGCTTGATAATCTCGCGTATCGAGGCGAAGTTTTGGGCCAGGGCCTTTTTCATCATCATTTCCATTTCCCACCCGATCATTATCATCGGCCTCGGGTCGCCTTCCGCCGGCTTCTCCATTTTCGTTATGGCTGCGTCGATGATCGGCGCGAGCATCTTGAGGTTGACCCACAGCGCCACGTCGTTTTGGGCGACGAGGGCCTTGTCGGTCGCCGACAGCTGCGTCAGTATCGACTTTTCGCCCCCGCCGGCGGCGACGTTCTGGACGGCCTTGAGGTTAGGCCCCATCATCGCGTAGTTTCCCGCCACTATGCAGTAAATCGGGTCCTTGCCCTGGCGTGGCAGTTTGATGTAATCGCCTTCTTTTACCGGCTGATATGCCGCAAGCATGTTTTCCAGGGTCTTGTCTGCGGTGGGGACTATCAGGATCGCCGGCAGGGCAGGCTGCTTCTTTGCCTCCTCGCCCTCCGGGGCGGTCTTTGCCTCTCCGGTGATCATCGAGACGAGGTCAACGCCGTACTGCTGCGGGTCGAGCATGACCACGGCGAATCCACCGTCGGCGTTGAAGCCCTCGCCGAGTTGGGCGGCGCCGCGGATCATATCCAGTATTTTGCCCGGTACTATCGGCTGCTCCGGCGGGCTGATCTGCTTGAGGAAGCCGTCTATCTTTCCGGTGAATTTTTGGACATTATTGACGACCACGAAGCCCATGCATCCTGTGGGGACGTACTTGAGTACGTCGCCTGCCGGCGCGGCAGACTGGGCGGGAGGCGCTTCCTGAGCCTGCAGGACCACAAGCCCCGACAGCAATACCGATGCAATCGCAATTACGCAACATTTCCATCTCGACATAACACGCTCCTTAATAAAATACGGTTTTTCTGCAATAACACGGCCTTGACTGATTACTTTATGCCGGTATATGCGATATTGTCAATTATAACATTGGTTGGGATGAAAATTATAATGAGTGTTTGGAAATGTGCCGAACATCCTGTGCGAAGAACTTGTAAAGCGACGAACGGTTGCGTAGAATTTTCGCTTACTTGTGTTGTTGTGCGGGCGTAGCTCAAGGGCAGAGCACCGGCCTTCCAAGCCGGCTATGTGGGTTCGATTCCCATCGCCCGCTGTGTTGGCAATCGGTAGTCGGCGACAGTCTGTTCCCGCAGGCTTGATGGGTTGAGTTGTCTTACGAGCCGCGACCGCAAGGGAGCGGTCGTTCCGGCATCGAGGGTTTCGCCGACCGCTCCCTTACAATTGCGGCCCGTTTTGTTCTGAAAAATTTTTGTAAGGGATAGTAAAAAAATAGTTTGACAAGGCCGGGCGTTTTTGTAGTATATTCGACAATTCGCCCAAGGACGACAGTTGGGGTGTATCTGTAAATAGCCTGCTGCGAGGCGTTCGGACATTGGTTCCGGGCGTGTTTGCGCGGTGCTGCTGTAGCTCAGTGGTAGAGCGCGTCCTTGGTAAGGACGAGGTCAAGGGTTCGACCCCCTTCAGCAGCTGGTGAAGTCGTCGGCGTCATGCGACCCGGCGATGATGAGTAATAAAAAGCGGTTTCCAGAACTGATTTTTTAAGTAGGAGTACGGAATAATGGCTAAGGAAGTGTACAAACGGACAAAGCCGCACGTGAACGTCGGAACGATCGGTCACGTGGACCACGGCAAGACCACGCTGACGTCGGCGATAACGATGGTGCTGGATAAGCAGGGCCTGTCGAAGTACAAGAGTTACGACGACATCGCCAAGGCATCCGAATCGCAGGGTCGGCGAGACGCGACCAAGATTCTGACCATCGCCACTACCCACGTCGAGTACGAATCGGCCAATCGCCACTACGCACACGTGGACTGCCCCGGCCACGCCGATTATGTCAAGAACATGATCACCGGCGCCGCCCAGATGGACGGTGCGATCCTGGTCGTATCGGCTGCCGACGGTCCTATGCCGCAGACGCGCGAACACGTCCTTCTGGCAAGGCAGGTTAACGTCCCCGCCCTGGTCGTATTCCTCAATAAGTCGGACTTGGTGGACGATCCGGAGCTGGTCGAGTTGGTGGAGATGGAAGTCCGCGACCTATTGAGCAAGTACGACTACCCCGGCGACGACGTTCCGGTGATTATAGGTTCAGCCACCGCAGCACTGAAAAGTCCGGAAGATCCCGCATCCGCCAAGCCCATTCAGGACCTGATCGAGGCATTGGATACTTTCATTCCCGAGCCGGTCCGCGAGATCGATAAGCCGTTCTTGATGCCCGTCGAGGACGTCTTCTCGATTAAAGGCCGCGGAACGGTCGGAACCGGTCGTATCGAGCAGGGGAGAGTAAGGATTGGCGACAAGGTTGAGATTGTCGGGCTGGGAGAGACGCGCGAGACGACGATTACCGGCGTGGAAATGTTCAACAAGACGATGGAAGCGGGCGAGGCGGGAGACAACGTCGGATGCCTGCTTCGCGGAATCGAAAAGAACGATCTGGAGCGAGGGCAGGTTCTGGCCAAACCCGGTTCGATCTCGCCGCACAGCAAGTTCGAGGCGGAGGTGTACGTCCTGACGAAAGAAGAAGGTGGTCGGCACAGCCCGTTCTTCAACGGCTACCGACCGCAGTTCTACTTCCGCACAACGGACGTTACCGGCACGATTAACTTGAAGGGCGGGGCGGAAATGTGCATGCCCGGCGACAACATCACTATAGAAGTGGATCTGCTGAACACTAAGATCGCAATGCAAGAGCAGTTACGATTCGCCATTCGCGAAGGCGGCAGGACCGTCGGCGCAGGCGTGGTAACGAAGATTCTGGAGTAAGTCAATGGCCAAATCCAAGGCCAGAGAGTACGCATGGTTGCAGTGTACCGAGTGCAGCGCGCTGAATTACCGCACGGAAGTGCGCGTGGTTGGCGGTACACCCAAATTGTTACTGAAAAAGTTTTGTCGGGCGGAGCGAAAGCATACCGAACATAAAATCAAGCGCAAGTAAAAGCATAAGCCCTGTCGGGCGGGTGAAAGCCTTTTTTCGGCACAGGTCTGTACCTGACGACCTGTCTGCCGGTAAGGCGACCAGGCGGGATTTGCGAAAATACCGGCGCGGAGCAAATGTCTTTGGACGCCCCGCCAGCGGCGCCCCCAGGGGCTGCATACGGCAGTAGCTCAATTGGCAGAGCAGCGGTTTCCAAAACCGCAGGTTGGGGGTTCAAGTCCCTCCTGCCGTGGTAAAGCGGGAGTAAAAGGGACTTATAGGAAACGACAAACAGGCAGCAGGTTTCGAACTGTAACCTTGCGGGACCTTTTCTGATCGGGCATGAGCGTAAAGTGGCGTTGAATATCTACAAGCGAGGACAGGGCAAATACACCCGGGCGACTACGTTCGCCATCGGGGCGTTGATAAGTGCGCTTGTGGGGCACTTCGTCTGGAGCCAATTGGACGGCTCGAACCTGGGCTACTGGAAGGCCTCCACGCTGCCTGTGGGTCTGTATCTGGTCTATGTTGTCCCTCTGGTGGTCTTTGTCGGTATAGTGGCGGTGACGTACTTGGCGGTGAACCGACCGCGCAGCGCGGATTTCATGATTGCCACCGAAGGCGAAATGAAAAAAGTCTCCTGGTCGAGTAAGCGGGAGATCGTCGGTGGGACAAAGGTCGTTATTGCAACTACGTTTATCCTGGCATTGATACTGTGGATGGTTGACCTGGGCTTCCTTCGCTTTTTCACGTGGGTCGGCGTCTTGCAGCTGGCGGCGGGCGATTAGGGTCGTCCGCGGCACGTATAGGTAGGCATATGACCAAGCAGTGGTACGTTTTGAGAGTTGCCTCCAACAGGGAAGAGCAGGTCCGCCAGGCGCTCGAGCGGAAAGTGAAGATCGAAGGCCTGGAAGACAAAATCGGCAGGGTCCTGGTGCCGATGGACCGCAGGCCCAGACCCCCGGCAAGGGGTAAAGGCGGCCAGAAAAAATTCGTCGAACGAAAACTCTATCCCGGATACGTCTTCATCGAGATGGAATTGGAAGACAACGGTACAATCGGTGAAGATGCGTGGTTCCTGATTAAAGAGACGACGGGCGTGGGCGATTTTATCGGCTCTGCCAGCAAGCCCGTACCTATGAGCAGCGCCGATGCCGACAAAATGCTCATGCAGGTGGATCGTCCTGATGAAAACTTGGCTATATCGGCGGAGTTCGCCAAGGGCGAGATAGTCAAGATCAGGGAAGGGGCGTTCGAGAACTTTGACGGCGTCGTGGACGAAGTCCTGGCCGACAAGGGGCTTATCCGTGTGATTATAACGATCTTCGGGCGAGCAACCCCGGTGGAACTGGAATACTGGCAGGTGGAGAAGGAATAATACGCATAAGCCCCTTGGGGGCAAAAGCAGATTGGATAGACAATGGCAAAGGAAGTAGTAGCGAAGATCAAGTTGCAGGCGCCCGGTGGTCAGGCTACGCCCGCCCCTCCAATCGGTCCGGCGCTGGGTCAGCACAATGTCAATATCGGTCAGTTCGTTTCGCAGTTCAATGAGCGGACGAAGGAATACAACGGTACGACAATCCCCGTCGAGATAAGCGTCTATGGGGACCGAAGTTTTACCTTTATTACCAAGAGTCCGCCCGCTGCAGTATTGCTTAAGCAGGCAGCCGGTGTTGCCAAAGGCTCCGGCGTGCCCAACAAGGAAAAGGTCGGAAAAGTAACCGCCGACCAGGTCCGCCAGATTGCCGAGACCAAAAAGGACGACCTGAACGCCTTCAATACCGAAGCGGCCTGCCGCATCATCGAAGGCACAGCCCGAAGCATGGGCATCGAGGTAGAAAAATAATTTTCGATTTTTGATTTTCGATTGAGGCTAACGCTTTCGTTGCGACCCCGCCGCTAAATCGAAAATCAAAAATGATGGAGGCCTGACCACGGGCCTGTATAACAGTGGGACCTTTGTAAAGGGATAGTTTTATGGGCAGGACACGCGGTAAGCGCTATAAATCCGATATCGAAAAAGTACCTTCCGAGCCGGTCTCATTAGCCGAGGCCATCGGCGTGTTGAAGCAGTTCAAGGGTACAAAGTTCGATCAGACGGTCGAGTTGTCGGTTTGGCTCGGTATCGATCCGAAGCAGGCCGACCAGGCGATTCGCGGGGCTATGTCGCTTCCACACGGTGTCGGAAAGACAAAGCGCGTGGTGGCGTTCTGTAGTGATAATGATGTCCAGACCGCCCGCGACGCCGGGGCGATAGAAGCCGGCGGCGACGACCTTATCGCAAAGGTTCAGAAAGGATGGACGGATTTCGACGTGGCAATAGCGACCGGGCCGATGATGCGAAGCGTCTCGCGCCTGGGCCGAATATTGGGCCCCACCGGTAAGATGCCGTCACCCAAGGCCGGCACGGTCGTCGATGATGTGGCTTCAGCGGTGAAAGAATATACCGCGGGGAAGATAAAGTTCCGCAACGACGACGGCGGAAACGTCCACGCACCCGTGGGTAAAATCAGTTTTGAACCGGGAAAACTTCTCGAAAATATCGAGGCGTTCCTCGCGCATCTGCAGGCGATAAAACCCGCTTCCAGCAAGGGAACCTACATCAAAAGGGCGTGCCTGTCGGCGACGATGAGCCCTGCCATTGAACTGAATCTATCGAACTGAAGATATTGAAGGTGCTTCCATGAGCAAACCTGTAAAGACATTGTTGCGGAAAGATTTGACAGGGCGTCTTGAAGGCGTCCAGTCATTGGCGGTGCTGAGCCTGGCCGGTGTTGACGGCGCGGCGACAGATCGCCTTCGCCGACAACTTCGTTCCGGTGGCGTTAACATTACGGTAGTGAAGAACTCGGTAGCCAGGTACACGCTGGAGCAGGTCGGTCTGTCGTCGGCCTGCGGGCTTATTGACGGTCCGTGTGCGTTGGCGTGGGGCGGCGACAACGTTGTTACTATTGTTCGCGGACTGCTTGATGCCGGTAAAGGCATCCCCGCCCTTCTCGTTAAGGGCGCACTGCTGGAAGGCGAAGTATTCGGCGCCGACCGGATCACAGAATTAAGTAAGTTTCCCACGCGCGAAGAGGCAATTGCGACAGTATCGATGCTGGTAAAGTCCGCCGGCGCCAGACTGGCCGGGTGCCTGCTCGGACCGGGCGGAAGACTGGCAGGAGCAATAAAGGGTATCGAAAAACAGGATGAGAATTAATAGTCGTCGTACCGACGACTGCTAAACAATAACAACAACAGAAACAAAAACAGAAATAGGATACCGGTTGCGGATTGGGCCCGATTCGTCGGGATTAAATGGGGTCGCGTAGTCCTCGCCTATCAGACCGGTCAACAATGGGAGTTGTAAAGAAGATGACAAACGAACAGACAGCAACAGAGACCAAAGAATTTGATGCCGCAACAAAGGAACTGGGCGACAAGATCGCGCAATTGACGTTGAAGCAGGCGGTGGAACTGGCTGACTACCTCAAGGACGCCCACGGTATAGAACCGGCAGCCGGAGCAACAATCGTAGCCGCTGCGGCGGGCGAAGCGGCCGCTGTGGCAGAGGAAAAAACCGCCTTCAACGTAGTCCTCAAGAGCGTAGGGGACAAGAAGATTCAGGTCATCAAGGCCGTTCGCGCCATGACCAGCCTGGGGCTGAAAGAGGCCAAGGACCTGGTCGAAGGCGCGCCGAAGACGGTCAAGGAAGGCGTTACCA
>CAYUYD010000073.1:9011-10256 GCA_964449105.1 uncultured Planctomycetaceae bacterium
CGCCACCGCGACAATCGAGTGATAAACCATCCACGGTCAAATTAGATCAATGGGCGCCATGCTTTCACGCGAAGCGGGTAAGCATGTCTGCTGTTGTGTTACATGCCCACCCCCTTTAGACGGGTGAGGGCATGGCACCCGGTATGAATCTTTTTGAGGATAGACAATCATGCTGCGAATGGACAGAACGCTGGACTTCTCCAAGGTCGGCGATGCAATCGACCCGCCGGGACTGGTCCAGATTCAGACCGCCAGTTATGGACGGTTCCTTCAGGCCGATGTGTCTCCACAGTCTCGCAAGGACGAAGGTCTCGAAGCCGTGCTGCGGGAGATATTCCCGATCGTCAGTTACGACGGCAAGGCCACTCTCGAATACGTCAATTACGAACTCGGCGAGCCGAGATATACGTCGGAAGAGTGCCGGCAGCTGCGTCTGACCTACGGCATGCCCTTTCGCGTACGCTGCCGCCTGAAACACAAGGAAACCAAAGGCGTCCTGGAAGAATCGATCTACATGGGCGATATGCCCGTTATGATCGGCGGGGGCGAATTCATCATCAACGGCGCTGAGCGGGTCGTCGTTTCGCAGCTGCACCGTTCGCCGGGCGTGGACTTCACCGTCGAGTTCGCCGAGTCCGACCGTCCGCTGCACGGGGCGAGGATTATCCCCGAACGCGGCAGTTGGATCGAAATGGGCGTTACGAAGAAGGAAGTCCTCGCTATCCGCATCGACCAGTCCAGCAAGTTTCCGCTTACGACCTTCCTTCGCGCGATGAACGAGACCTACGGCACGACCGAGGCGATCCTGCGGCTGTTCTACCAGACCGAGAAGGTCTCGCCCGCCGACGCCCGCGCCCACATGTACGCCGTCGAACCGATCGTCAACCCCAAAGACGGCGAGATACTCGTCGAAGCGGGACATCAGTTAGGCGACGCAGCCACTACGATACAGACCGCCTGCTCCAAAAAAGTTGAGGTGATAAACAAACCTTCCGATGACCTGATCCTCAACACACTCATCGAGGACAAGGCCGATTCGCACGCGATGGCGCTTTTGATGATTTACGCCCGGCTCCGTCCGGGCAATCCGCCCCAGGCGGAACGGGCAAAGACGTTGTTCAAGGAAAAATTCTACGACGAGAACCGTTATCGCCTGGGCAGGGTCGGACGGTTCCGCCTGAGCCGGAAATTCCAGAAAACCAACCAGACCACTAAAGATGCCCCGGACGAGAAGGTGATGACGCT
>CAYUYD010000074.1:0-9980 GCA_964449105.1 uncultured Planctomycetaceae bacterium
GTACATATCAATCGCCTCTTTTATGAGGCGTTTCAGTTCCTCGACGGTATCGGCGGAAGATACGCATCCGGGAAGATCGGGAACATAGGCGCTGTAACTGCCATCGCCGGCCTTCTCAATCACGACAAGATATTTGCGGTCCATGGTTCACCTCACTTCAGGCCGGCCTGTTTCAAGATACTGTTCAGAGTTCCAGGCGGTACGTCTTTACCGCCGCGACCGTATGGCACAATAACCCGACCCTTTTTCTCGGGATGCTTATATTTCCTGTGGCTGCCCCTTTGGGACACCGGGAACCAACCATCCCGCTCAATCAATTTTACCACATCTCGATACTTCACGGTTAATAATTCTCTGCTCTCGGTGCAACCGAATCACGTTTTGATTGAATCGACCATAACGGCGCTGATCGGGCCTATGACGACCATAGGCAGCCAGGCGGCCACTATCGGGCTGAAGCCCATGTATCGCGACAGGAATATGAATGCAAAGGTTCCCCCGCCCATCAACAGCGCCGATCCGGCGGATGCCTTAATGTTCCGCTCACGCGAGAGGATAAACGGGATGGTAACCAGCAGCAGCATGATGTTATTTAAAAAATCAGCGAACCGTGTGTACCTGGCGAGCGTGGCCCCCTCGGCATCGGAGATCGTCTCGGTCTGAAGGCGCAGCAGGCGGGTCAGTTCGGCTGTGGACATGTAATCCATCCAGTCGCCCGACTGCCTCAGCGACAGTTCACCGGGGTCCAGATCGGACGAATACACCAGTCTTCCGTCCTTAAGCATCCACTTTCGGGTATCCCCGTCATAAGTTGCCTCCGTCGCCCGGAAGGTCGCCACTTTCCCGCCGTTGTTCAGGCAATAGGTAAAAGAGGCGTCCCGCAGTACAGTTCCGGTAACATTACCGTCGATGACTTTCAGATTCAGTTGGTCGGCGTTGATGATCAGTCCGGCGGATGGGTCTTTTACCTCGACATTTTTAATAGGCGGCGCCAGTAACCAGTTTACGCCTCTGTTTTTCGGGTTTTTACGAGCCTGTTCGATGATATGTTCAGGCCCCATGCGCGACGGAACGGTTTCGGTGCTCGGCGACGCCAGCCAGTCTTTGACCTGCATGACAGCATGGAGCGGGCTGTCGCCGGGCTTGGGCGGTTTGCCCGGCGTGAAGACCCACCCGTCTTCCGAGGCGTCGTAGACCGCCTCCGGTCCGGTAATGTGTCTGATGTACGCGAACCGCTCGTCGCGCAAGATGATAAGCGGTTTATCAAGCCGGTTTCGAACGGGGTCGAACTCGTTGGAGTACCAGGCGCTCTTCTTGTTATCGACCAGCAGGCGGACGCGGAAGGAACCGATTCCCGTTACGTCATCTCGCTTTCGTACCAGTTTATGTTTCACCTGCGGGATCAGCAGTTCGGTGTCCACTATCACCAGCAGGTTCATCGCTATCGCGCAGATGACAATCGGCAGGAGAACACGGTTCAGGCTCACTCCGCTGGCGAGCACTGCCGTCAATTCATTGGTGTGATTCATCCGCCAAAGTGTAAAGGCCGCCGCCACCACGATAATCACGCCGCCTAACTGGCGGAAATACACAAGCGACTGGAAAGCATAATATGTGCTGATTTCAGCGACTATCATGCCGAATTTCTTTTGTTCGGACCCGCTTTCGGCAAATTCGTCCATGTTGAAAGACAGGTCGGCCGCTACGCGCAGGAGCATAATCGCCGCCAGGCACAGCACCGCGCTGATGAGGAAGTTTCTGATAATGTATTTATCGAGCGTTTTCATGATTTAGCAATCAGCAGTCAGCATGAAAAATGCCAAATGAAAAATGTTAAATGATAAATGATAAACGACGGTCGCCACGGCGACACACGAAGCAGACATTTGGCATTTAGCATTTTTCATTTATCATTTTCCATTTTCTCATCGTCTCATGGAAACGGAATAGACGTACGCGGTCGCTCCAGCCATAAGTACAATTCCGCCCCAGATAACCGCGATACCGTAGATTTCGGGCACTCCTGGGTTTGCGATGAGTTGCTTACCCATCAGCATCAGCACAATCACAGCCGATGCCGGTCCGGCGCTGATGGCAAAGGCCACCAGCACTTCGCCGCCGCGGAAGACCAATCCCAGCGCCGCTCCCAGCATTACCAGAAAAAGACAACTTATACCGGAGGCAAGACGATGGTGTATTTCAGCGCGGACCTTGCTCCTGATCCTGGGAATAATGGTCTCATGCACGTTCGCAATCATCTTGCGGATCTGCGGAGAATCGCTGTAATTTTCCGCATTCTCGTACAGTTCGTCAGGGTCAATTCGCTCACTTTTGGCCACGATTTCATCGGGAACGGCCAGGGAACTTATATCATACTGTCCGCGATGTTGGGCGTTTTCAGTCCGCTCGCCCTCGTCGGCTTCCAGGATCGTTACAGCGTTCAGCACCACCGTTACAAGCACGACGGAATGCGCTTCGTCCCAGACGCCCCTGATGTACGCGCTATCGGCCCATAAGCGGCGTTTGAGCCGATCCCCGCTGTACTGGCGAACGAGAACGGCGCTGAGTTCGGGCTTGTCCGGCGAAGGCGGGGTCGAAGCGCCCGACGGCGGCGGGGTTCGCAGACGCACCTCTCGACCTTCGTACAGAGACGCTTCATCCGCCTCTATTACGATGCGATCAGGTTTAACCTCCGTTCCCGGAAGCATGAACTCCCAAAGGGACTCGTATTTGCCGTTGTTTTCGATTCGGCGGACGACATCTTCATAAAAATTCTGGATGCACAATTCGCGTTTGATCTTGATGATTTCCCTATGCGCGACGGGTGCGTCTTCGGGGTTCGCCCATATTCGGCGAAGCCTGGTCCAATCGTAAAATTTCGGCTCGTCTTTCATGCTCGGAAGGTCGCCGCGACGGAGTCTGATCGCATCGGCCATACCTATGTCCCTGCCGCTTTGGCGAAGAAGAGTAGGATTGGTCGGATGAAATTTCACGAACGTTTCACCGTTACGCTCGACGAATTCCAGTTCGGCGCTGGCTGCCACCAGGCACTTGAGGTCTTTGGGGTCGGAGAAGTCCACGCCCACCACGCCGTCAAGCCATCTGCTGTCGGGATCAACCCGGTCGGCGTGAAACAGACCCTTTGAGAAATTGAAATATCGCTTCTTCTTAAGCCGGTAAAAAACTATCTGCTTGAGGTTCTTCTTTATCGTTGCTTCCGATGCCAATAGAAGTCTCGGCGCGACGTAAAGCCCCAGAATCAGCGTAATTACCGAAACGAGCAACCCAAGCCAGATTGCCGGTCCCAGAAGTGAAAGGGCGTTTATTCCACTGGCACGGCAGGCCATCAGTTCGTTATCCCGACTGAAGCGCCCATAGACAATGGTGGCGGCGAACAGCGCCGCAATCGGAAGCGTCAGCGAGAACATTACAGGCATGATATATCCGAAGAATTTCAGCACCTGGGAGCCGCTCATTCCCTCCTCGCGCAGCGGCTCAATGACGGCGAAGACCGTTATCACCAGCGTGAACGCCACGGTCGCCATGCCTGCCGCCTTGGCCAGGTCCTTTCCAAGATAGGTTTTCAGCGTGCTCATCACGACAAGTTCATATCTCCGTTGCTCGATTCATACGCACTTGAGGCCCCGCAAGACGATCCTACAAGCCCTCGGCAGAATCTCCCGCACGTCTGACGGCGCGGGCCAGGCGGGCGATACCCTCGCAAATCGCCTCTTCGCTCACCATTGCGAAGGTCAGGCGTATGTGGTTTCGCTCAGGTCGGCGTCGGGGATCCGGACCGTAGCAATACTCTCCCGGAACATACACGACACCCTCTTTCATCGCCATCTCAAACAACTTACCGTCCGGACCCGTATCAATCCACTCCGGCAGCGTAAGATATACGTACAACCCCCCGCCCGGCGTGGTCCAGTAGGTCCGATCAGGCTCGAAGTCGCCAAGGTTTTCCTGAAGTGCCGCCAGTATCGCGTCTCGCTTCGCCCGGTAACGCCGGCGAAGGATTTTAACCTGCTCGGCATAAGCGCCGCTTTGCATCGCGCGGAGCAAAATGTGCTGCGTAAAATTGCAGGAACCGAAATCGTGACAACTCTTTTGATCCAGCACCGCCTCTGCCAATTCGTCGGGAAGAATCGCATACCCCGTCTTAAGTCCGGGAGAGAAGGATTTACTGAACGTCTGAGCCAGCACTACATGAGCGTTGTCCGACTCGTAACTCTTTATGCTTCGCGGGGCAGGTCCTTCGCAACTCAGCTCCCGATAGGCTGCGTCTTCCAGTATGCAGATGCGATGGCCGCTTGAATAAGACCGCACGACTTCCAGCAATTCCTCTCGCCGACTCGGGCAGAGCGTTATTCCAGTGGGGTTCTGGTAGTAGTCGCACAAGTACACGATTTTCACCCGTTCCAGTTCGCCGCTGCGCTTCAGGTCCTCCAGTGTGGCCTTAAGCGCCTCGACGTTTATACCTTCGGCGTCCATATCGACGGCGCGGACCGATGCGCCCAAACTTGTCAACGCGCCGGTATAGACGAAATAACTGGGCCACTCGGTGATAACGATGTCGCCCGGATCGACAAGAACGTCGGTAATGAGGTATAGAAGCTGCTGCGAACCGGAACCGATAATCACGTTATCCGGCGTAAGGGCGAGGTCTTCGGGCCTGACGCCGTCCAAATCGCAGACGTGGCGAAGCACCGCATCGCGGAGTTCAGCCAGACCGGCCGTCGTCCCGTATTGCAGGGCTTTTCGACCGTCAAACTCCCCACCAAGCAATTCGTCCGCCAGTCGGCGTATCCGCCCCACCGGAAGCGTCTCCTCATCCACCAGTCCCGCCGCCAGCGAAATGACGTTCCTGTCTCTAACGGCCAGGTCCACAAGGGAACTGATAGGCTGGAGCGCCGTACGCCCCGCCCTGGCGGAAAATCGAAATTCCGAAAGTCCTGACTTCATGCGATACCTCGACTGATTTTCGACTAAAGTCTAATTGCCCCGATGGTCCCGTGCAAGTCTTTGAGCCTTGACAGGAACCCAATGCGGGGGACAATCGCCAGGGAAATCCCATGTTTCCATTCGATTCGGATATTTTTCGTTGCGTTTTCCGCCTCCTCTGGCCTGATGTCTGCGCCGGCTGCGGCTGCGGCGATGAGGTGCGCGAAGGTTTTTGCGCAAGTTGCAGCCGGGAGTTGCTGTCCCTTGCGGCGCTGAATTACTGCCCGCGATGCGGCGCGACCATCGGGGCGGGGCTGCGGGCAGACGATGACGGATGCTACGCATGCCCGGACCCGATGCCGAGATTCTGCCGCCTGGTCCGCATCAGCCCCTATGCCGCTCCCTTACGCCAGACGATAATTCGGATGAAGTATCGCCGTCTGTCCAATGTCGCCGACCATGCCGGGAAACTTCTGGCTGAAGCGGTTTCCGCCCGCTGCGACACCGCGTCGATTGACGTAGCCATGGCGGTCCCGATGCACTGGCTTCGCCGGATGGGACGAGGGTGGAACCATTCAGCCGTCCTGACCGATGGTATCGCCGACCGGCTCGGACTGCCCACGGGAGATGAACTGATCCGCACCCGCAACACCCCGCCTCAGGTCCGCCTTCCCGCTTCCAGCCGGGTAGCCAACGTCCGCGGCGCATTCGCCGTTACCAGGCCGGGGAATCTTCAGGGCGCACACGTACTGCTTATAGACGACGTGCTCACCACCGGCGCGACGGCAAACGAGGCCTCGCGCACGCTCCTTTCGGCGGGGGCGGAACGAGTTACCGTCGCGGTGCTGGCAAAAACCGAACCGCCAACCGCATACGAACAGCAAATACAGGGATTAGGGAATAGGGATTAGGGACCAGGAACCAGGCAAAAGATAAAAATCCGAAATCCGTCAATACTTGCCCCCCGTTGAAAGCCGCGATACATTCATGCCATGCCGAAAGGACGCGACGTAACTGATTTGTCGAATCAATCTGCCGGACGACCGCTGTGGCAGAACATCGCCGTCGGGGGGTTAATCGCCCTTGCGGCTGTTGTCGCGTGCAACAAGGTCCGCAACTTCGACACCTTCTGGCACCTCAAGAGCGGACAGTGGATGCTCGAAAATCTCCGCATCCTCGGGCACGACCCCTTTACCCCTCTGGAGACTCAGGCCCAACCGCCCGGTAAGTGGGTCAACGTCCACTGGGGCTTCCAGGTAATCGTCGCAGCCGTGCATTGGCTCGGCGGCTTCGGCGGGCTTGTGGTCCTGAAGATGTGCGTCTTCGCCGGCGCTATGGCGGTCTTTGCGCTCTGGCTGCGAAAGCGAAGCCCCCCCGCGCTGCTGATGTTCGCCGCATTGGCCATCATCATCGGCGTCGAGGATCGCGTCCGCGTCAGGCCTGAGGTCTTCACGTTCCTGTTTTTCATAACAACGCTGGTGCTGGTCGAGTCGGTTCGCCAGGGCGCATCGCCGAAGCGATTATGGTGGCTGGTGGCGATTAACATCGTCTGGGTCAACATGCATGGCCTGTTTATCGTGGGCATCGCAGCCACGTGGGCAGCCGTCGCCGGCGCTTTAATTGACCGGGCGTTTCGACGCAGCACAACCGGCCCGCTGGCGACGGGCAAGGCGCTGCTTCCCGTCATCGTAGCCACGGCTGCATGCCTGATCAGCCCCTGGCCTATAGAAGCGGCTCTGCATCCGCTGCTGCTGCAAACGCGAGTTACCGGCCAGCAGAGCATGTACACCTTCGGCGTCTCGGAGTTCCGCCCGACGTACGGCGCAGACATATTCGAGAGCGTCTCGATGGTAACGGCCCTGATACTTGCCCTGGCGGTACTGGAGGTCATGCGGGCGCGCCGAAAATCGGTACCGGCTGGGCACGTATTCTGGTATCTGGGGTTCCTGGCGCTGGGTCTAATGGCTGTGCGGAACGTGGCGCTGTTCTGCATACCGGCGGGCTTCCTCCTTGCCGTTCACGGCGGACAGTGGTGGGACGAAATCAGCAGGCGGCGACCAGGACTGCAAAAGACAGGCACATTCGCCTCGGTAATAATGTTCCTGCTGCTGACGGCGACGGCGGCAGGATACGCAACAGAAACCATATTCCGCTGGCAGCAGCGACGGGCATGCCGCTTCGGTCTGGGGCTGGTCGATGGTCTGCATCCGGTCGATATGGCCCAATGGCTGGGACGGTCTGAATTGTCAGGGGACATTCTCGCGCTCGATTTCGGCGACGGCGGGACGTTTATCTATTACAGTTACCCACGCCGGCGGGTCTGGATGGACGGCCGGCTCGAGGTCCACCCGCCGGAGAAACTCAAGAGACTCCAGGAAATCGGAAGGAACATGCTGTCGTCCGCCTGGGCCGACGATACCGACGAAACGCCGCTGCCGCCCACGGTCCGCTTCGTCGTGGTTCGATTCAACAACACCGGGCACATCAAGGCCCTGAACGAATCCAGGCGGTTCAAACTGATTTACATCGACCGCGTGGGCGTCTGCTTCGCACGCCTGCCCATGCCGGGCGAAAAAAACGCCGAACTCCTGCGAAAATGGCACGCCGAAGAAGAACTTCCACCGGTCAACACGGACCAGTTTGACAAGCCGATAGAGGTCGCCGTGGCGACCGGACTATTGGCCGGCGTGGAAACGCAGCGGCGATGGTATCGCCAAAATGTCCCGCCCGCACACTGGAATACCGGAGCGGTATTCTTCAGCCTGGGAATGGACAATCTGGCGACTCGCTATCTAATTGTAGCGAACCGGCTGGGCATCCAGGAGCCGGTCTCGCGCGCAGGCCTGTTGGCTGAAACCCACCGCCGGATGGAGGAACTCTACGGCATCGAGCCGGAAAAAGACCTCCCGATCGACCCCAACCTCGCCCGCGCACTGGCGCTGTTTGAGACAGTGGACCTAACGGACCTGGAAGACAAGCAGGCCCGCGAGTACGCCATTGTGCGGATAAATATAATGAGACAGGCCCGGCAGATAGATTCTGCAGCCGAGGCCGTCGGGCAGTACCTGGACAACCTTCCGATCCCCCTGCGTTGGCATCCGGGACGCTCGGACCTGGAGGTACGCGATTCGCTCCAAGCCGTCCGCCGGCTCGCCGAAGCCACCGCCGGGCAGTTCCGCCTTGCCTCGTCCGGCCTGATGCCGGGCGAGCGGGCATTGCTGCTTCTGCGAAAGGATGTCGGGCTTATCGACCGCGCGGCCGCTGAACTCGAATCGGCAGGCGACACCCTGCCCAGACAGGGCAGACTCCTCATGGGCGACCTGTACCTCCGCAAGGGACTCGTCGAAAAGGCGAAAAAGGTGTACGAATCGACGGACGGCCAGGACGAATGGGACGTGCGGATGCGGATGGGACTGTGCAACTGGGTGGCCGGAGATTTCGCCGAATCCGAAACCGGTCTGCTTTCGGCCACACGCGCCGCCCCGACCAGACCCGAACCTGTGATATATCTGGCGCTGTTCTATGAGCAGTTGGGCAAATACCAGTCCGCAGCCGATATAATGAACGATTACGTCCTGCCGCTCGATGCGCCGTCCGACAGCCAGACCGTCAAACTCATCAGACAAATCGAAGCGCGCTTGAAGGTGCGAGGATTCGGAATTACGGGGAATTAAGTGCTCCGTCCACATAACCCCATAAGCCCGATGACAAGCTGGGTGTAAAGTGTTACCTTTGAGGAAGTGTGATTATGATAGAATGGGCGATTACTTGGAAAGGCCATAAAATCTCTGTTCGTGCTCAGCGCCACTTAGAGGGTGCCTGGTGTTACTGCAATATTGACGAACATTACCAAGATCGCCGGTTTTCACATAATGAAGAGATGACCTTCCATATGGATGTGAACGGAATAAGTTATGTGATAAATGCACATCTAGGAATACTCGGTTTAGGTAGGCATTGCCTGATTACTGCAGATCGTGAATTAATATACGTATCAGGGAGTGTTTGAGGAGGCAATGGAAGTGTGAACAAATAAGCATGCAAAAGGCGTGTGGCATGCTCTCGCCCGAAGGACGTGAGCATGTCATGGCACCCGGCTAAAGAATGAACGATGAATATCGACAACGACTTTCACGGTTATCCAAGTGCATCGAACTCTTGGAGCAATATAACTCAGTTCTTACGGAGTGCTTGGAACGTGGTGATCAGGATAAGGATACGCCCGCAATTATGCTGCGACGGGCATTCAACTTCGGCCGCAGGACCATCGGAGCGATCCAAGTGCTTCTTCAAGCAGGACACGAGAATGCTCTATTTGCCTGCATCCTCTGTCGGCCTTGCTACGAGGCAGCCCTCCGAGTTCTCTGGGCCTCACGCACGCCTGAAGGATGGCAACGACTACAATCTTATTATGCCGATCAAGACAGGAAATGGGCTCAGGAGGCCCAAAATATACCTTCGGTATCCGTTATCGCTAGGAAGACTTTGGCCAACAGTCAGGAAATCCTTAAGCGCACACACGACAATGGCAAAAAGTTTCCGCCCGCCCCTAATATAGAGCAAACGCTGAGGGAAATCGAACAACAGGATGTTCAACAAAACCTTCGGGAAGCAGATTCCACCTCTGCTGCATTTGATTATACAAACGTTTATCGTTTCCTTTCCCAAGCGGTCCACGGACATATGAGTGTTATCGGCCAGATGAAGTCAAGTGCTTTTTTGCGGCATGCGACTATGACGCCTGTGATGGTCACATCTTTGCTGTTGCAGGCTTGTTGCCACATAGCTACTTGTGATCCTAAGAAAGAGATCGAACTCGCTGCTAAGAAGATCGTCGAACTCTTAAAATAAGTGGACAGATATATGTTTTCCTGACATGTTCGCCGTTCACGGTTTGTCTTGTTGGTTATGTGGCTACGCCACGTGGACAATCACTTCATCCTTCAGGCGTCCCCCAAGTCTGTCGCGAGCAGTTTGGACCACATTGTGCAACCGGGTACATGGTTTACGTTTTGAACCGGGCACATGGTTTACAC
>CAYUYD010000075.1:0-6992 GCA_964449105.1 uncultured Planctomycetaceae bacterium
TTATTGACCTTCCCGGCGGGACGTTCCGCTGAATGGCGAGTTTATTTAGCAATTCAAACCTCAATAGTAAGTAGGATTATACACTCTCATCCGCCCGCCGCAATCGCTTCGTCAAAACGGCAAGCAGCGTCGAAAGTTCCAGATACGCCGGTGGAGGCCGCCAATGCGCCGTCCGCTCATCGACCAGGCGGACGGTTCCGGCCAGACCCGCAAGGGCGGAGTCGGCCATCGCCGGGGCGTTGATGGAAAATATCACGTCCGGCGGCATCAGGACGATCCGGTCAATGCCCAACCGACCGGCCAGAAGGCGTATCTCCGCAACGGCCAGCAGGTCGCCGACGACCGGAGGGACCGGACCGAATGCGTCGGCGAGGTCGGCTGACAATTGCGACAGTTCCTCGCTCATCCGGCACAGCGCCAACCGGCGGTACACCTCCATCCGCTGGCGGGCGGACGAGATGTATGACCGCGGGATGTACGTCTCTGCCGCAAGTTCAACGTGCGCCTTCGGCGGCGGCTCGGCGACCTTTTCGCCCCGCAGCCCCGCCACCGACTGTTCCAGCAGCCGGCAGTACAGTTCGTATCCCACCGCGGCGATGTGCCCGCTCTGGGCGGAACCGAGAATGTTGCCCGCCCCGCGAATCTCCAGGTCGCGCATAGCGATCTGGAAGCCCGCCCCAAGGTCGGAGAACTCCTCGACGGCCTTGAGCCGCCTTGCGGCGAGCCGGCTGACGGACCGACTGGTCGGCAGCAGCAGGCAGCAGTACGCCCTGTGCTTGTACCGCCCTATCCGCCCCCGCAACTGGTGCAGCTGCGCCAGGCCGAAACGGTCGGCGTCCTGAATGAACATCGTATTGGCCGACGGTATGTCCAGACCCGACTCGATAATCGTCGTGCATACCAAAACGTCAATATCGCCGGCGACGAAGCGGAGCATTGTCTTTTCCAGCCCGTGTTCGTGCATCTGCCCGTGGGCGGCTTCGACGCGGGCCTCCGGCACAAGCGAGCGAATACGCTCTGCCACCGATTCAATATCGAATACGCGGTTGTGGACGAAGAATACCTGCCCTTTGCGGTCCAGTTCGTGAAGGATGGCGGCGCGGATTCGCTTATCGTCGCTCCGGCAGACCTCGGTGAGGATCGCCCTGCGGTCAAGCGGCGCCGTCGTCAGCGAAGAGATGTCCCGAAGACCCATCAGCGCCATGTGCAGCGTTCGCGGAATGGGCGTAGCCGTCATGGTCAGCACATCGACCTCCGCCCGCATCCGTTTGAGGTGCTCCTTGTGCTCGACGCCGAACCGCTGCTCCTCGTCGATGACCGCCAGTCCGAGGTCGGCGAATCGCACATCGCCCGAAAGCAGACGGTGCGTACCGATAAGAATGTCGATCTTTCCCGCCGCGGCGGATTCGGCGATTTTGGCGGCTTCGCCCCGGCTGCGAAAACGCGACAGGACTTCGATGGCGACCGGATAATCGGCGAACCGCTCGCTGAATGTCCGGTAATGCTGAGCGGCAAGGACCGTCGTCGGAACAAGCACCGCCACCTGCCGACCGGACTCGATGACGCGAAACGCCGCCCGCATCGCAAGTTCGGTCTTTCCGTATCCGACGTCGCCGCACAGCAGGCGGTCCATCGGTCGAGCCTCGGCCATATCGGCGGAAATCTCACGCATCGTCGTTATCTGGTCGGGCGTCTCGGTATAGATAAACTCCTGCTCGAACCGCCTCGCCCATTCGCCGCCGCCGGCGTAACTTATCCCCGGCGCCGAGTTGCGGATCGCCTGAAGCCGCAGCAGTTCGGCGGCAAGGTCGCGCGTGGCGAGTGCGACGCGATCCTTCCGCAGCGACCATGCCGACCCGCCCAGCCGGGACAGCGACGGACGCGCCCGCCCGGCACCGATGTATTTCTGCACCAGTTGAATTTCCGTTACCGGAACGTGCAGCAGCGCCCCGCCGGCGAAGCGGAGCGTCAGGAACTCTTCAGCCCTGCCGTCGGTCGATAGCGTCTTGAAACCCACGAACCGGGCGATTCCGTGGGTCAGGTGAACGACGTAGTCGCCCTCGGAAAGGTCCATGAAACTTTCGATGGGCCTGCCCGCGCGGATGCGGCGAAGCCTGCGCCGGCGGGCGTAACGATGAAATATCTCGTGATGCCCGACGACCACAAGCCGCTGCCCCGCCCAGTGAAATCCGCAACCGACGTGCCCAATGCCGGTATGAACCCTCGCCGCCAGTTCGGAATGGGTCGGGGCCAGCAATTCGACGAAGCGGTCCATCTCCGCCTGGTTCTCGCAGTACACCCAGACCTCGTTTTCACCGGAAAGGGCCTCAAGTTCATCCAGCGCTTCATCCGGCGTACCGAGCCGCTGAAGAGAACCGATGCCCATCGGGACGACATCCGGACCCTCCTGACCGGCAGCGACAAAGGCGGACATCTCCATTACCGCCAGCCGGTCGGGCACATCGAACAGTGCCTCCGGCCCGTGCATACCGGCTGCATCGACCAGCCGACGACAGATCGCCTCGACCGTTGTCCGAAGGACCCTGCGGGAGCGAACCTCGGCCGGTTCGATGAAACATATGATTGCGCCGTCAGGCAGGTAATCCGGCAGATGCGTCGTTCTGCCGGCATCGGTTTCCCTTCCGGCGGAGATTGCCACCAGGTCGCAGCCGGAGATTTGCGCGGTGGACCGCTGCGTATCCGGGTCGAACCGCCGGATGGATTCGATTTTCTCGCCGAAGAACTCCACCCGCACGGGCAGGTCCCCCGCCGGCGGAAAGACATCGACGATCCCGCCTCGGCGGGCGAACTGGCCGGCCTGGTCCACCGCATCGACGCTTTCGAATCCGGCATCGACCAGCCATTCGAGAAGTTTCCGCGGGTCCATTTCGCCGCCGGTCCGAAGGAGCATTCTCGCCGCTGCAAGCACCTCAGGCGTCGGCACCGGCTGCATCAGGGACATGGCGGAGGCGACGATGAAACCGGGGCGATCATCGCCGCCGGCAAGAAGGGCGCAGAGGCGCAAACGCTGACCGGTAATCTCGTCGTCGAGGTGGTCGGGAGCGACGGCTGCCACTCCTGCCGAACCCGGCATGCCCGTCTCCCAGGCGGGGAAGATTTC
Source organism: uncultured Planctomycetaceae bacterium (assembly GCA_964449105.1). GTDB lineage: Bacteria > Planctomycetota > Phycisphaerae > SM23-33 > SM23-33 > JAUWNJ01. Next base: position 3,122 of record CAYUYD010000075.1, read on the forward strand.
GACAATCAGGCCGGTGAGAACTTCGACGTCGTCGGCGGCCGCATCAACCTCGTCAGGCCCGGCGACAACAAGCAGGACAAGCCGTTTTTTCACTTCTCCCACAGCCGCTGTCAATAAGGGCGCAGAGGACCCCCACACGCCGGTCAGTTTCACTATCCCCCCTGCCCGAACCATACCGGCTATCCGGGCGACAGGTTCCGAAGAAAGGATGCGCTGAAACACCCGCTTATATTATCGGGCGATTGATCAACAACCACAACCATCTTGTGGCTGCGGCGGCTCGTGTGTATTGTGAAGACCGATATGTTGAAACGGCCCCTATGGATTATCCTCTTGGCTGCACTGGTGTTGCGCGCTAGCCTGCTTGCAGCCGGTTGGCAGCAGCCGGGGCGGTTTTTCAGACCCGACTCTGCCGATTATGACGCCCTTGCCCGTTCGCTGCTGGAACGCGGCGAGTTTTCGCGCACGCCGACCGGACCGGCGGAACTGCTCCGCACGCCGGGCTATCCGCTATTCCTGGCCGGCGTCTATGCCGTCAGCGAAAACTCCGTCCACGCGGCAATAGCCGTCCAGATACTCCTGGACGTCGTCCTGTGCGGACTGGTGTATCTGCTGGGGACGAGGCTTTTCGACCTGCCCCTTTGGGGCCGTCGCGTCGGGTTATGGGCGGCGGGACTCCAAGCCGTCAGCACAGTGGCAATCGTCTCGTCCGTGCAAATCCTCTCCGACAGCCTGTTCGCCTTCCTGCTGACCGCTACGATACTCCTGCTGGTGCGCCATTTTCGGACATTGCGGTGGTGGCCGCTGCTGGTCGGCGGCGTTGTCGCCGGAGCAGCCTGTTACGTTCGCCCCGTCGGCGTGTATTTCGGCGTAATAGTGATCCTGGTGCTGTTGCTGCGATGCCGGTCCGTCCGGTCGGCAGCGGCGTTTGCGGCGGTTCTGTCTGCGTGCATCGTCCCGTGGATGGTGCGGAATTATTACGCCGCCGACTATCGCGGCTTCTCCACGGTCCCAGCAGAGGCTGCGTTCAAGTTCCAGGGGCCATATGTGCTGGCGAGTGTCGAGGGCATTTCCGTCGAGTCCGCCCGAAGCCGGCTTGAGGCGGAACTGGCTGAATACAAAGCCGCGGAGAATCCCACTCCAGGCCGACTGGAGGGAAAGCGGGCATCACTGGGTTTGGGCGTCCTTCGTCGGCATCCGTGGGTGTTTCTGTCGATGCACGCGCGAGGAAGCCTGATGGTCTTTGCGCCCGCCGAGGTTGAACTTCCGGCTCTGCTTGGCGTCGAGACCGGTGGGCGCGGAACAGCCGAAGTCCTCGCCCGGAAAGGTCTGGCGGCGGCGGTGCGGCATTACCTGGGCGGGCAGATGTGGGTTCTATGGGCGATCGCTCCGTTTATTTTGGTCCTGCTGGTGCGATACGCCCTCGCAGCCGTCGGCGCTGTTCGGCACGTTCGGCTGCGAATGGGACCGGCAGGCTGGCTGATGGTCCTGACGGTTTTTCTCTTTGCGCTGCTGCCGGGGGTATTCGGGCATCCGCGATTCCGCGTACCGATTACGCCGATGTTGAACGTCGCAGCAGGGGCGGGAATGGTTTGGCTTATCGGTCTGCTGCGCCGACGTCAGACGCGCCCGACAACAACTACCGACTGACCGACCGGAACGGGGATAAGCCTTTCGATGGCCGATAATATCGGCACGAGGCGATTGAACATCCTGGCCTTCGATGCGCTGATTTGCGACTTTTTCATCACCCGACCGGCCCACCACCATCCGAACGCCCCAGCCAGGTTCATATACCGCCCCCGGACGGGCGTCAGTCCGGCGGCGTGAAACGCCCGCTTCAGCGACCTCAGCGTGTACCGCCTGACATGCCCCATTGCCCGGTCCATCTGCCCGAACAGGACCGGCAATGCCGGCGCCAGCACAATAACCCGCCCGCCGGGACGGAGCAGTTGCCTCATTCGCCGAAGCGCCTCGACGTCGTCGTCGATGTGCTCCAGGACGTTCAGGCAGAGGACGGAATCAAAATCGCCCCGCCCAGCCTCGGTACCGGGACATTCCTCGATCCGGCGGGGGCTTATTTCGACGTTCAGGTGTTTGGCGAACCGCCGGGCGAGGTATTCCCGATAAGGCTCGAACGGTTCGAGGCAGACGACCCGCTCGGCGTTCAGGAGAAACTGCGTAATGTTGCCGACGCCGGCGCCGACTTCGACCACTGTCGGGCCGAGGTAGTCCCGCACCGTGTCAAAAATCCACAGGTTATAGTGATAGAGCGTCGAGAGGATCGCCAGGCCGGCGGATACGGCGTCGGCGGGCAGGTCTTCCAGCGTAACCGGCGCGACGAGGGAAGACGAATCGTTATCGGGCGGCAAGTTCATGGTTCGAATGCGCGGAGGTTTTCGGCGAATTCCTCGACGATCCATTTCGGTGTGGAGGCCCCTGCTGTGATTCCGGCGACCTTTTTACCGGCAGCCATCTCAGGGCGAAAATCGTTCCAGTTCTCAAGGTGATGCGTCGCCGCGCCCTGCTCGGCGCATAGGCGGGCGAGTTCGCGCGTGTTTGCCGACTGCATCCCGCCCAGAACGAACATAACATCCGCCTCCCGCGCCAGTTCGACGGCGGCGGCCTGACGCAGCCGAACCTCGTTGCAGAGCGTGTTGACGACCTTGATTTCGCTGTATCCGCGAGCGACTATCAGGCCGACCATTCGCCCGAAATGCTCCAGCGAGTGCGTCGTCTGGCAAACGATGCCGATTTTCCCGCCTGCCGGAAGAAGGTCGAGTTCCTCCGGCGTATCGACGCAGATGACATCGGGGGCGTAGCCGCAGACGCCGCGAACCTCCGGGTGCGACGCCTGCCCTATGACCACCACGCGATATCCGTCGTCGGCCAATTCCGAGACGATCTTCTGTGCCCGCTTGACCAGCACGCACGTGGCATCGACGATCTCGGCACCCCTGGCCCGCAGTTCCGCCAGAACCTCAGGCCCTTCGCCGTGGGAGCGGATAAGGACCGTCCCGCTTACGCCGGAGGGGTCGTCAGCCACTTTCAGACCCTTTCCGGCCAGGGCCTCGACGACCTGGCGGTTGTGGATAATCTCGCCGAGGCTCATTATAGGTCCGCCGCGATCGGCGAGGGTTTTTTCAGCCGTCTGTATGGCGTGCTCGACGCCGAAGCAGAAGCCAAGTTTTTTCGCCAACCTTACTTCCATTACACCGCGAATTGTAAGGCGAATCAGCCGGCAGAGTCAAATCGCAGATACGCCGTGGCATGATCGATTATCCCGCGTATTGATTGCGGATTGCGGATTTCAGATTGTGGATTGTGGATTGGTGGGTGCCATGCCTTCACGCGAAGCGAAGCGTAGCGGGTAGGCATGTTTACGCCCTCCGCTTCGCTGCGGGCGAAAACATGGCACCCGGCCATCCCGCGCCGGCCTTCGGTACGAGAGAATCTGGTAATCCGGGTATGCGCAAGCGGGTGGGGCAGTATAATGCCAGTCAAATCGCCCGGCGGTGCAGCCGGGCCAAGGTTATCCGGGAAATCCTGGTTGACATTCACAATGCACTCGGTAACCTTGGCTGCTATGCGGCGGGTTCGCCGCCAAAGGAGAAACCAGATGGGCCAAGCGGAACGGTTAGAACTTATTGGCGAAATTGAACGCGTACGCAGCAGTCGCGTGATTTCCTACGTTACCAGCACTCGTCCTAACATCGAAGTTCCAATGGCGATGGATGCCATCAGACGGATTTATGAGCACCTGCTCCTGTTTGGCACGAAATCCAAAGTTCCCCAAATCGACCTGTTTTTGCATAGCAACGGTGGCGATGGAATCGTTCCTTGGCGACTGGTTACTCTCATTCGGGAACAC
>CAYUYD010000075.1:7002-7406 GCA_964449105.1 uncultured Planctomycetaceae bacterium
AGTGTGTTAGTCCCTTACCGGGCATTTAGTGCTGCGACTCTCACCGCATTGGGGGCTGATAGCATCGTGATGCACCCGATGGGAATGCTTGGCCCCACAGATCCAACAGTAACTAACGAGTTCAACCCACGAGATCCCGCCAACCCGAACCAACGCATCGGGATCAGCGTTGAGGACGTGACGGCGTACATCGCTCTGATAAGAGAGGATGCCGGGATTCAGCACGAGGACCAGCTAATACAGGCAGTCAATAAACTTGCGGAGAGCATCCATCCGCTGGCACTTGGCAACGTGAAGCGGTCGTTATCCCAGTCTCACATGATGGCCAAAAAACTCCTCTCGTTGCACATGGATGCCGGCAAAGACGAACATAAGATAGAGGAGATCGTTGGCAACCTGACGTC
>CAYUYD010000075.1:7416-9873 GCA_964449105.1 uncultured Planctomycetaceae bacterium
GGCACGCGACCATCTTGAGTTAGCCACAGTGCAATTTCCGCCCCCGCTTGTGGAACGTGCCATGTGGCAGCTGTACCTGGACTATGAGAAAGAAATTCGGATGGAAGAGCCATTCAATCCAGCATCGGAATTCCTTGCGGCGTTCCCTGCCCTCGAGCCTAATCAACCTAAAACGACTACACCAGCCGCGGCGAAGTTGGCATTCATTGAAAGCAAGGAGCGAACTGACGCCTTCAGCATTGAGTATGAACTGTGTGGACAGAAAGAGGTGAACGGCGTCACCAAGGTATCAATGATAACGCGCCGTCAAGGTTGGACGACGGAATAGCCGATATATTTCGGTTGACAAATCCGGCACTTTGGCTATAATGAATGGGCTGTAAAGGAGAGCAAGATGCGAATAGAAGCGAACAACCTGCGAAAGTTCGACTTCATCGTTCCGCAGACGAACGAGTGGATCCCGCTTCCATCAGCCTTGCCTGAGCGGTTCCGTGGCACATCGGAGCCGGTCGCATTCTCTATCGTTCCCGATGAACTTGGTTCCCTCAGCGAAGCGGAACCTATTGCAGACAAGCCCTCAAGTAAGTAGGCGGGTCCGATGAGGCTCATCGGGCCTCGACCCAGCCTACTCACTCGCCCGCAGTGCCGAGAAGGCTGAGAAAGGCGACCAAGTAGCGGGCAATTCCGCTGCGCTCCATTGCCGGCCGGTTATGCGGAGCGTTAGCCAGAAAGTTAAGATAGAGAGACCATGTCTGACCGATTCGTAGAGGCCTTCGTTGATAAGCTGGTTCTTTTGGAACAGAAGACGGGGGCCAAAGTGGGTTATCGCGTGATGCCCCCGCTTACCGTCCCCTTTCACGATTGTCTCGCAATTCAAGCGGTCGCCAAGCAGATTGCGGAGTTCATCGGACTGGAAGGCTTTACCTTCATTATAGCTACCGCCAAACAAAAGGAGAAAGTCGGGGGTCATATAGACCTCTCCACCGGAGGAAGAGAGGTCTTTGTTGAAGTGGATAATGACATGATGAAATTCCCGGATGCGGTTGCTGCTACTCTGTGTCATGAGGTATGCCACAAGTGGCTTCAAGTCAACGGAATGCGCTCTCCCATCGAAATCGACAACGAAATCTTGACGGACATCACAAGCGTCTTTCTCGGCTTCGGCAAGATCATGCTCAACGGCTGCAGGACTACAAACGTCAGGCATGAAACCATACCTAACGGCACAAGGACAATCACGGAGACCATGACCGCTGGCTACCTCGACCGTGACCAACTGGCTTTCGTTTACGGCTTGGTGTGCGCAATGCGGAGCATTCCTTCAGCGGACTTCATGCAGGGCCTGAACGCCGAAGCGTCACTCGCGGTCAAGATGTGCAACTCGTCATTAGGACATCATTATGCCCCCCGTTTTCACGGGATGGAAGCAACACAAGAGACTGTCGCTGAATTCACAAGTCGGGTTGCTGGAGCCCAACACACTATGGCCGATTTGGACAAGCATGTGACCTACATCAAGAAGAGCTTGTGTGAAAGCGTCGACGGATTTCTCAAAGCCGGACATAAGAAGCTTGAATCGCTACGACAAAAGACCGTAGCGATGACCCAAGACACCTCGCCCGATCCCGCTTTGCGTTTTCTCCAAGCCATACGGATTAAGTTTGGAGTCAAGCGATTGAGTAATGAAGTCCATTCAGTGTCACAGGAGTCGGAGGGTTTTCTCCAGCACGCAAGAGCATTCGGCCGCCAGCTCTCTAGAAATAGTCACCTCTTTCCACCTCCATCTCCGACGATGTTCAACATCGTGACCTGTCCCCACGATGGCACGAAGTTGAGACTGCCAGAAAACTCAGGCGACCTAATCGTAACTTGTCCAAAATGCAAGTACCGTTTCGCATACAGCACTACCACCGTGTCGTTTTCGGAACCACCAGCACCCCGAAAACCTACATGGGCGAAGAGAATTCTGAATCTGATGAGACGAAGAAAAGACGGCTAACAAGGTGTTCCACTGGACGGGGATTCCGCTGCGGTCGGTGGCCTTCCCCAAAGGGATGAGAATTCGTGCCACCCCCAAGGCGTAACGGCCCGGAGGGCCGGGGGACAGTAGCCGGGGGCGAAGAGGCTCCAAACCGCGATGTATAGCGGTTTGGAGGCCTCGTCAGCCCCCGGAAAAGTGTCCGAAAAATCAGCCCCAAAGGGGCGTCGGATATCTTTTCTCGCCCGACAGAATAGACTCCACCGTCCCTTTGGGACTGAGTCTTTTGGTTTGTCGTCCACCGGGGGCTTTCGCCCCCGGCTACTATCCCAAGCCCCTTCGGGGCAGGTCAATTACACCCGTTTTGCGTTGACGTTTGCGCGCGCGAACGTGAACGGGAAAAAGGGGGGTGGCGAAAAAAATGAAAAATATTTTTACTATGGCGGACAAGCACTTACGTCATTTCGGCGGGTTTTGCG
>CAYUYD010000076.1:0-9859 GCA_964449105.1 uncultured Planctomycetaceae bacterium
GGAATATAGCGGGATTACAGGGATTTTAAGATTATGGGATAAAAATAAAAGAAAATCCCTGTAATCTCGTAATCCCTGTAATCCTGCTATTCTGTTCCTTTTTTTATTACTGTCCAATCTTTGTTGCAATCAACATCAGGGCGCCGTTTCGGTCCGGCCGCCATGAGATTTACTTTTTAACTTTTGGTCCAGTTCCTGCGTCGTCTTGACCAGGCGCGCCTCTCGTTCCGCGATGATTTTATGTTGAATTTGCAATTCCGCCTTCGAGGTTTCACCGCTGCGACCGCCGGCGTCCAGCACCAGCGTCCGTTCGTTAATCTGATTCTGGAAGCTTCTCAACATCTTCAGTTCCGCCACGGTCGGAACGAGCGGAGGAGGTGGTCCCCCGCCGCCGCCACCGCCGCCCGGGGGTGGGCCGCCTTGCTTTTTACGGCGGCGCTGCTCCTTCTGAAGGGCATCGACCAGTTCTTCCAGACTCTTTTCGATACCCTTCTGCACCGATTGTGTCAGCGGATCGGCCTTCTTCTGCGCTAGTCTGTTCTGGACGTTAGCCAAGTCCGCGCAAACCTCATCAAGCACCATTGGGAACACTGAGGTGGTGCCTTCGGCGCGTATTCTCGCCAGCGCCCCGTTGATTTTTTCGGCCAGTTCGCCCTCCCCGTCGGAAAGTTCAGCCAGTTTCAGCACCCCAGGCCTGTCGTACTGGTCGCCGCTGCGTTTTTTGTAAGTCTCGCTTGTTAATTTCGTCATCTCTTTCTGACGCTCAAGTGCATCGGCGAGTATCTGCTCGATCTTGGCCAGTGTTTCTTCCTGAGCAGCCGCCTTCGCCTCTTCGATAGCGCGTTCCAGTTCCTCTGCGGCCTTTTTAAGTTCTTCGGCGGCCTGACTCTGCTCGGAACTGGCGGCCGATGCGCTCCCCTTACCGAGACTTTCGGAGGCCTTCTGCATCGATTTGGCGGCGGATTCGGTCGATTTCTGCCCCGGAGTGGGCTTACCTTCCTCGGAACTTTTTTCCATATCCTCGGCTGTTTCAGAAGTCTGCTTTTCAGTGGCGTCCTGTGAATCCTTTTGTTGTTGCAGGTCTGCGTTTTTAGCGGCTTCTTCCATCTTCCTCGCCAGTTCAGCCAGACGCTTCGCCTCTTCGCGCATCTTTTCCAGCGCCTTTTGCTGCGAACCGGCTGCGGCTTTTTTATTCTGCTCGCCGAGACTTTCGGCAGCCTTGTCCATCTGCCCGGAGGCCTCATCGAGATTGCTTTTATCGCCGGGCGAACTTTTTGGACTCGTACCGGCCTTGTCCTCGGCAGCCTTTACATCCTTCGACAATTCGGACGTTTCGCCTGCCAGTTCTTTCTGCTCCCCCGCCAGGTCCGAAGCCTTGCTCGAAGCGCCTGTCTTCTCCATGGCTTCGGTGAGTTTCTTTTCGGCGGCTTTCAGATCGGCGATGGCCTGTTTCTGGTGCGGGTCGGCGGCGAGGGCGTTGGTGGCGGCGAGTTTATCGGCGGCATCCTTCATCTGACCGGCAGCGCTGCCGACGTCTTTGGCTGCGGATTGAGCCGCCTTGGCCGGCGCCTCTGCGCCCTTACCGAGGTTGTTCAACTTTTCGCCCAATTTTTCGGTACGCGCCTTCAGGTCCTTCTGATTTTCCGAAGCCAGAAGCAGTTTGCCGGGCGTAGCCTTGGTGCAGGCCTTAGCGAGCGCTTCGGAGTCCGCGATTAACTTGCGAATCTCCTGCCTGGCCTCGGCAAGATCCTCGATTGTCTTCTCGGCGGAAGGAAGTTGATCGGTGTCCTTCAGAGTGTTTTCCTGACGCTTTATCAGTTCGTCCAGTATTTTACCGAGTTCTCCAAATTCTTTGGCGAGTTCCGCGCCTTTGTCGGCCAGATGAGATTCTCGCTGGTGTTCTTCTTCGCGTTTTGTCAGTTCTTTGATGTTTTCGAGGAATTGCTCCCATTTGCGAATCTGCTTGTCCATCGCTTCGGCGCTGAGCGGGCTGCTCTGGAGCGTTTTGAGAACCTCCTTGAGTTCTTCCACGACGTCGGCCTGTTCGGCGCCGGCCATGCTGGTCAGACCTTTGGTGAGGTATGAGACGACCTTTTCCATGTCATCGTCGATGAAGGCGCCCTGCGCCTGTTCGACTGCCTGCTTGATGGCGCGGGCTGACTCCGGCTCAGTCTTGGCCAGTGCGTCGGCGACTTGCAGCATCATCTGTGTCAGTTTACCGAACTGTTTCCTGAGAGCCTGCTGCCGGTAGATTAATTCCGTGTCAACGTCTTTTTTGTCCGGTTCGGCAACCGTCGGTTCTGCGAGGGCGATATTTCGCCCTCCCCTGCCTGTCGCAACGAGAAAAGACACCCCAAGCAGCACCGCTGCAAATCCGGTAATTCGTTTTATAGTCATGTTATTTTTCATTTGTTTTCTCCGGTTGAGTCGGCGTTTCAAATATTGTTCCCGTATCCTTCTTTGCCTTCCGGCGGATCTCGTTGAGTATTTTCGTGCCCACTTCGATTATCACCTTCAGGTGGTTTTCCAGTTCCTGCCGCCTTATCCCTTGATTCATCTCATCGAGTATCTTGTCCAGTTGTTTATAGAACTCACCGAGCATCTCTGCGGCATGGGCGGCTTCTCGCCCCACAGCCGCAGCATCTGTTCCTTTAGACGCGCCGGTCAGCGATGCGCTTAAATCAATCATAGGTTTTTTGGAAATTTCCAGCAGCGGCTGGATGACCCCCGCAGACAGGCGTCGCTTATCCGCCGGCGTTCCGACACGATTGCAATTCATCTCGTCGAGGACGTCGCTGAACCGCTGGGCCACTGCCGTACACTGGGCCGCTATCCGCCTCTGGGCGTTCGCCGCCTCAGCCAATACCCTTCGAACCTCCGCGTCCAGACCCGTGGAATTGAGCCTGTCGGATGAGGCGCGAACCTTATCCCGCACCTCGCCCTGAAGTATGACACAGCCCATGAATTCCTGGGCGGCCTCCCGTTGAAGGCGGACCAGTTCGGTCATTAATTCCTCTTCGGAGACGATCCTGAATGCCTGGACGAGGCTTTGGGCGGTGTTCGGACCGCCGAAGGTTTCCGGGAGCGTATCACGGACGACAGTATGGACGCGGACCAGATCGCCGATCTCCAGTTTCATCGGTTCGATGTCCAGTTCATACGTAACGCGGGCTTCGGGAGTTACCGGCACGCCCGTGATCGGTATTTTCTTCGTCGCCGGCGCCGTCGTAGTCGCCGGAGTCGTCGTAGTCGTCGAAGACGCTGTGGGCGTTACCCACACCTCGAATCCCGCCACGCCGTAATCGTCGCGTCCGTGAATAATCAGCGGTATCAGCGCCCGAGCGGTAACGTCCGCCCTGACGCCGGTGCGATTCATGCTCACCGAAGGCGGGCGGTCAGGCTCGATGCGTATGGCGTACGCCGCACCGTCCTGATTCGTTATCCCCTCGGTATCGGTAAGTTCAAACTGCAGTTTCACCGAGGACTTTTCGCTCCCGGCGCGCCGGGACTCAGGAAGGTAGAAGTACCCTTCAATCCCCTTTAGACCGGCCTGACCGTCCGATTCGGACCCCGGCGCGCCGGGGGAACTGACGAGCCGCAAAGGCGCCGCCGCTTCTTTACCGTCCAGCAGCAGCCGGGCGCCGGCCAGCGGCTTGTTGGTACGCCCGGACAAGGCAACCCTGCTTCCCGGAGGAACCGACAACACGCCGCGCTCCACCTCCAGCGACGCCTGCGGGCGATTCATGTAGGCCGGATAATCAATCGTGAACCTCACGTCCAGAAGTTCCGGCGGATCGACCACCGTTACATAACAATCCTCGGTCCTGTCGTCATTACCCGTTACATAGAACTCAAAGGGTTCAGCCACGTTGCTGAAGTTCTTTATATAGATATTGCCCGCTAAAACGCCTGTGCCGGCGACGTTTTCCGCCACTGTGCCCAGACCAGGAAAGTCCATGTGGAAGGTAACTTCGCGCGGCACGACGTGCTTTTCATCGGCCAGGACCGTTACGTCAAGGTTCCGTCCGCGAACTACTCTGAACTGGAGACGACCATTGACCTCGCGTCCGCCCTCGACTGTCAGATATGTTTTCTGAGGCCAGGGGACATCCGAAAAAAGGACATTGCGCTGAAACCACAGACCCATCACCTGCGAATAGCAGACGCTGTACAACACCAATATGATTAAGGCCGCTGCCGGCATGGACATCAGTTTCCGTGTTCGCCGGGACTCCACAGGCCCGCGCGGGTCCAGATTTTCCATCAATTCGCCGGCCTGGTCGGCCACTTTGCGGATAAGGACTTCTGAAGCGCCCTGGCTGCTCCCGCCGCCTGCGGCGAACTGCAACGTGCTTATCAGGCGGTCGCCGAGGCCGGCGTAATGCTTCTCCATCACCAGCGCCAGTTCTTCGGCGTCCATGGGTACGCGAAGCGGGCGCAGCAGGAACCGCCATACGACGTAGGCGATGCCGGCAAGCGCCAGGAGCACTATTAATCCGCGCTGAGCGCGGTCCATGTGCAGGGTGTAGTCGATCCCCAACGTCAGGAAAATCGCCGCCACCAGCGCCAAGACTATCCACGCCATGCCGCTGCCGAGAAGATTCGCCCGAAGCGTCCACTTCAGCGCATTCAACTTCGTGCGAATACTGCCGGTTATCAGGTCGTCAAATACCATCAACTTTCCTCTATTCCCATTTTTGATTTTTGATTTTCGATTTAAGTTCGTCTATTCTTGCCGTTGTTCTGTTCAATCAAAAATCGAAAATCAAAAATCGAAAATTGTTAAGCCATATTATGTTTTTTCCGCAGTATCAACTCCGTCGCCAGCAGCAGCACCACCAGTATGATCGCCAGTGGAATGTCCCATAGTTCATGCGGAACGTCATTGAAGACGGTCATCTTTCCCGACGGAATCAGCCCGGTGAGACGGTCGCTGTCATGGACCATCATAAAACGTTCTTCCGAGGCGATGGTTTTAAGCATGGCAGGGGCGGCCTCGGGATGGATGAACTCTTCTTTGGGGAGCGTTACCATAATCGTCTTACCGGATACTTCGCCCTTGTAGGACGGATCATCCCCCATGGCCGTCAATTCAAAAACGCCGACGTCCTTGAGTGTTACAAGCGCTTCGTAGTGTCCACTGACGCTTTTCTTCGCGTCGCGTCTAAGGGTTATGGCGTGCACCGCCCCGGTAGCGGTCTCGACGACGTCCACCTGCAGATCTTCTTTGTCCAGCGGTTTATAGTCTTGATCGTAGGCTTCAACCCTGATCCGCACATTTTCACCCACGGTGAATTGGTCGGCGCCGGTGGTAATAATGATTCGTTTTTTTTGGATCCGCCCGGCGGAGAGGAAATCCACCACGTTGGTCCAGAATTTCTGGTAGTACGCCCCGTCCTCGACAGCCCGCCATCGCCATGACTCGTCGAATCCGAAGTACAGGCTCCGCCCCTTGCCATAGTACTGAATGGCGATCAACGGGGTAGGCTCGCCGTCGGGGCCTGACAAGCGATCGGACGGATCGCTGCTGACCGCCAGCGCCGAGGCAAGAGGCTTGAGCGAAAGAACCGGATGCGTCCAGTACACGCCCGGAAGTATCTTCCAGATGGTTGCACTTTCCTCGGCCTGCCGACCTAATCGTGTCGCCGAATGCTCCAGCCCCAGCGCCGTGGGAACCAGAGGCCAGGCCGTCGGTCGGTCGCGAGCGGTGCGTGCAGCGATGTAACCGCTGCGCTGACCGAGAACCACAGGCAGCAGATCCGACAGCGATTTAAACGGTCCTTTCCCTGCCAGATTCTCATCGCTGTACTTGTTGGAGGCGATGTAGCACAGGCCTCCGTGATGGTCCGAAACGAAACTCTCCAGCATACCCACGAACTGCTCGTCAAAACCTTCTTTCGTATAGGCAGGGTCGTAGAGGATTACCGCGTCATACTTGAACAGTTCCGGGCGGGTTCTCGGCAGCTGCTTCAAACGCATCTCCTCGCTGGAGGCTTCCTGATTGAACCTGGTCTCGGCATTCTGCTGCCAGGCGCTGATGGCGTAGCGTTCCGGGCTGCGAAGCAGCAGGTTGCGAAGATACAGAAACTCCCATCCGGCGTCGCCGCTGACGAGGAGGATTTTAATCTTTTCCTCGGAGACCCTCACCTTTGCCGTCGCGGAGTTATCCTCAGTGGAAAACTCGCGGTCCAGAGGTTTTTGGCCTTCGATTAAAAATGCCTCGGCCTTGTAGGAGAACTCGCCCAGTTCATCGGCTTTTTCAACAACAAGCGTCACCTCCTGGGCCTCGCTACGGTCCGAACCCACAGTGCCGGCGAGAGTTACCTGTTTAGTCACGCCGGTATCGGTCCAGGTTTTTTGCCCACCCGCTGCCGGTTTGCTAAACAGGTGGATTTCGACGGTCTGGCCGGCGCAATTGCGATTGGACAGATATGCCGTCATTTCAATCGCCGAGCCTTTGCGAACCTCCGTCGGTCCCTGCAAACGCACCACCGCAACGTTCTGGGGCGGAACCGGGTCGCCGACGCCGACGGAAAAGACGGGAATACCTCGCTGGCGAATGTAGTCCCGGGCGGCGCTGAGGCGGTTATCGGTCTCGCTGCCGGTGGTAGGCTGACCGTCGCTGACCATAACGATGGCAGCGACTCGCTGACCGCTAAGCCGGTCGGCTGCGTCACGCAGCGCCGAAGCGAGGTTCGTTTCGTACCCGCCGGATGACAGACCCTTTTTGAACGCCGCGACGATCTCATCGGACGCAGCGGCCTGACGGGTTTTTTGCGAAAAATCTTCCCCCGCCACCTCGATCTGACCGATCATGCGGGTGTACTTACCCTCTTCCGTCCCGCTGCCGGGCTGGGAGGTGGAAAACCGCATCAGCAACAGCAAATGGTCCTTTGCCAACTCCGCCAGCGGTCCTTCCTGACGGGTAAGTATCCGCCGGACAATCTCCGTGCGGCTTAATGAAGCCAATTCATCCTGGTTTATGCCGAGTTTATCAGCCAGGGCGCTGCGGAGTCCCGACGCGTCGGGATCGGCGTAACGGTCCTTCAGCGACATCGAAAGGCTGTCATCGACGAGCACGACAACGGTGGAGTAAAGGTCCTTTTTATATCGCAGGACCAGTCCCGGCTGAAACAACAGCGCCAGGATGAGCACTATCACCGCTATACGAATACCGGCGATGGTCATCTTTGTCCGTCGGCGGGTATCGCCCTCTCGCAGGTAGCAGACTACAGTCAAAACCACCAAAGCCGAAAAAACGACAAACAACCCCAGGATAACCCAGTTGTTGTACTCGGCGGCGAAACGCGGAGACCAACTGTCGGCGCCGGACAATTGACCCGGTTTCAGCCGCAACAGCCATTCAAGAAAATTTTTCATATTCGTAACTCGTAACTCGTAATTCGTAATTCGTAAAAATCCGCAATCCACAATCAAACCTGCCTGCCGACAGGCAGGAATCAAAAATCAAAAATCGAAAATCAAAAATCATTTGTAATGCCCGAACCGCTGAGCCAGGAAGACTTCCGCCGCAAGGATGAGCAACATGACCGCCAGCGCCGCTTTCCAATACTCCCCCGCCGGGGCGGCAGCGGTTTCCGTACCGGCGGGCATAAGCCTGTCGCGATACTCGAACTTCAAAGGTAACTGCCCTTGCAGTTCTTTTTCCGTGATTCTGTCCAATCTGCCTTCGAGCGGATCTGTATTCCTGGCAAACAGTACGGTCTGCTTCTCGTCCGTCATGTTCAGTTCCAATTGATATATCCCCATGTGGCGAGGGTTTTCGTAGGATATGATCCGACCTGTCTCAAGCCGCTGTCCCTCCATGACCATTACATCCTCTGCCGGGAAAGCGGGCGTCTGCAGCGTTACCTTTGCAGCGGCCTTTTCGGCCGCGACGGTGTAATTTATCTGCCGACCTGTCAAAGCAGTGAAGTCCCGCCCCCCCTGGCGGGAAAGGTACTCGACCATGTCGTTGACGAACGAAAGGTAGGTCAGGTCTTTGGGCCAATCGGTCCACTCCTTGTCTGCCGAGGTGCATATCATCATAACCTCGCCCTGACCATAGGCCTGCGCCACGATCGCCGGACTTTGCCGGACAGAAGCATCGGTGTCGTCAAACCTCGCCAGGACGCGCATCGGTCCGGTCTCCGCCGAGGATGCCGACCCCGGCGCGCCGGGGGACTGGTCAATCGGCGTATAAGCGTAGAACCGCACCAACTGCGTGAACTGGCTCCGACTGCCCTGAAAGGTCCGCATTACAGATTCATTAGCGATGCTCTTTGGGGAGAGGCGGACGAATTTCGTCTTCTTTTGGGCATCTCCCACGGGAGCGGCGATTTGCATGGGGCAAAGCCCTTTGCCGCGATCGTAAAACGGACCGTTGTAAAAGGCTGGATTAACGCGGTCTCCGGTAAATATCGCCAGCCCGCCGCCGCTGCGAACGTACTTGGCGAGCGCATCCATCTGCCCGTATCCGCTCCCGCCGTCAGGACCCGCCGTCATCTGAAACTCCCCGATATTGGCCAGGATCACCACGTCGTATGTCTCGAAGTTCACCTCCTCAAGGTGCTCGTAGGAAATTACATCCGGCTTGTTTCCGTACTGCCCGTCGCCGGTGGGGTCCAGCGCAAAGACCAGGTAAAACGACTCCCCGTTAATCGGTGCGCTGATGTCCGGTTCGCCATCGACGATAAGGACTTTCCTTGCATCGCGGATGTCCAGCGCCAGGTAGGCGGTGTTATCTCCGGCGAGGCTGTCGGCAGGAAGGTGCGCCGAAACGACCGATGAGCCTGCGCTGGAAAAAGCATAGGAAATCTGAACCGGCTCGGTCTGTCCCGGATCGATGGATTGGATTGTCCGCACCGGAAGAGTTACTTCCAAGCCGTCGGACGAGCGGACAACGAAGCGGACCGCGACGTTTTCCGCCCGTTCCGGACCGTTGTTTCGAACTCGCAATTGCACCTTCAACGGCACCGACACAACAGCCAACTTGTCCAGCATCTGAATATCGACAACCGTCAGGTTCCCCGCAGCCGGAGCGCCGTAGTTCATCAGCACTAATTCGACTTTCGCATCGGCCAGAGCATTGAACTGTCGCCGGGCGTCCTCGATCATTCCGCCGGAGGAGTAATCGTCCCGGCGAAAGTCGCTGAGCACGTACAAACGCTTTTCCGTCTGGGTTTCCTTAAATATCTCCACCGCAGTCCGGGCGGCGCGCTGTAGCTGCGTGGTCGTATCGGCCGGTTTCAGCGACTTGACCCTGGCGGACAGGACTTCCGGGTCAGTCAGAAAATTCAGGTCGAAGAAGGCTTCCGTCCGCCCGGGTCGGCTGGTAAGCAGCACCGCCACCTTATCGGTGGAAGAAACCTCGTCGAGCATATCGGCAAGGTCGCTGGCTGCCTTGGCGAAGGCGATGGTGTCGGCTACCTTCTGACCCATCGAGACGCTGTCGTCAAGGATGAATATGTGCGTCTTCTGCATCGGCGTACCGACCGGTATGATCTGCGACGGCGAACAGCCGATGAATCGCCCAACCGCCACCGCCAGCAGGAAAATGGCCAGGCATCGCAGCGCCAAGAGGATCAGTTCCTCGATGCGAACGCGACGACGGTTCTTGCGGACCGACTCCAGCAGGAACCGCATCGCCGCCCAGTCCAGAACCTTGAACCGCCGACGGTTCAACAGATGGATAATGATGGGCACGGACACCGCCGCCGCACCACCAACGAATAACATTGGATGTAGAAAAGGCATATGCTACCTCGGATTTTCAATTTCCAATTTTCAATTTCCAATTGGAAATCACTACTGTCCGGTTATAAGTCGAATAGTTTCAATTGGTTACAAGAGCCATGTA
>CAYUYD010000077.1:0-3801 GCA_964449105.1 uncultured Planctomycetaceae bacterium
CCAAGCACATCCCGGCGCGCCGGGACTTGGGGGTGGCACGAATTTCCATCCCTTTGAGAAGGCCACCGGGCATGTGGAATGCCTTCCTTAATTCTAGGCCAGAAACTTTTTGCCGCAATGCTGGCAAATGGTTGGTCCCGGACTGGTCAAAAAAAGAAGCAGGCCAATCGGGAAGAAAATAAAAGCGGCGATTGCGGTCATGCAGCCGTGCTGCTTTTTCGGCGTAGGGCTTCCACAGAACGGGCAGGTTGTCCACTTCTTCGCAGGCCCTTTGTTCGGCACGCGAATCGCCCTATGAGTCGTCTTCAGGGCCGGGCGGGAAACAATGCCGTCCTGTTTGCAGTACGGACATTTTTCGATCTGCCCAACAAGGCTTTCGGGCACTTCGAAGATTTGCAGGCATCGTGGACATTGCGTTTTAATCATCACCGCTCCCAACAGAAAAGGTGCGAGCACCGGCTTTTCAGTCAAGACTTTGTACGCTATAACAAATTGATAATAGCGATGTGGCTGCTAATCGATTATTTGGTTCTAATGTCGGATCTCGTAATAATTTTTCCAATAATTCAATAGCATTGGCATATTCTTTCTTCGACATTGCCAGCCCCGCATCGGCAAGAACCTGTTCATGGGATGTGTCAGCGGTGACCGTCGATCGTGGCGTGGGCATTGAAATCAACCGTCGAGCCGCTAATTTTTCCGCTTCTGTCATCATAAACGGTTGTGTGGCAGATGGCCGTTCGGTCGGTTCTTTAGCCGGTTTGTTCACGGTCGGTTGAGTCTCGGCGGCCTGCGTAGTGTTCTCCCTAGACAGATTGGAGGCAAGTTCGGTATTCAGCCGTTCGATTTCGGCAGCCTGTTTTTCGACCGTGGCGCGGAGCATCTTGTTCTCGGCCCGCAGCGCCACCAGTTCAGCCTTCAGCCGTTTAATTTCAACGGCCTGTTTTTCGACCGTGGCGCGGAGCATCTTGTTTTCGGCCCGCAGCGTCACCAGTTCTGCGGTCGGGTCCGCAGGCGGCGCCTCATCGGCATAAAGAACAAAAGTAGTAGCCAACAAAAATACCATTGTCAATTTCAGCGGTTTCATGTTAGTCTCCTTTCAAGTCATTCAATCAGTTTTTGAACCTTCACGCCCAGCGAGGCGGCGAGTTATTCGCAAGCTTTAAGATCTTCCTCCTGGTGGTCCTCCTGCCACATATACTCATATAACTGGGTAGTTAGAATATCACGCACGGTTTCACGGATGTTCTTATCATGTTTTAGAAAAGCAGAGGACGATTTTTCTCCGACACACTTGCTGATGTCCCGTGCCAGAGGGAGTTGATGAATAATAATCTTGGCGGTAAGTTCTTTTACGACTTGTTGTGGCAACCCACAATCAAAAGCACCGTGTCCGTCATTGATTAATTTCCATAGGCCATAGATGTAATGTTTTACCTGATCAAAATATGCGATCATCTCGCTGGCTATTACCATAGTCGTGCCTGGGGGAATTGGCAAGCCCAGAAATTCGGCAAAGGCCATCTGCCGTTCGGTGACGGGTTCTGCATCATGTTTTGCCTTTCGGCGTATCCTATCTCGTTCTTTGCGCAAGGCATCTTCGGGGGTCACCTTACTTGAGCGTTTCCTGGCTATCGGCTTTCTTATTTCTTGTTTGGATTGTTCGGATGGGCGAATTCCAAACGAACCCGAATCCGGCGGCACTAACATCGAAAATTCGCATATTGGGCAGTTCTCATTTTGTCCGATTAGGCTATCCGGCGATTCCATTCTAGTACCGCACTTTGGACATTGATATTTGATCATCGCTGTAACTCTTTTCTGTGGGCATTATAACCCGTTTTCTATTTCCTCATCATATCCTTTTTTCAGGTGTGCGTACCGCTGCGTAATTCTCACTTCCGAGTGGCCAATCGAGGCGGAAAACGGGGGAATAGAGGGACAGATACCTGGGAATAGAGGGGAATAGAGGGACAGATACCTTAATTTGATGGTGGCGCACAGACGAAAGGGGCAATTAAGATATCTGTCCCCATAATCCATAATGGATCAAACATGCTCACACCGCTTCCTGGGCTAATTCCATCGTATTCTGCTCATGTGCGCCTGCGTTCATCTGTTGTATAATCTCTTCCAGGGCGCTGTCGGCGTCTTCCGCCCGGACCTGGCATGTACCGACCCGCTTGTGGCCGCCTCCGCCGTATTTCAGCATCAATGACCCCACGTCAACGTTTGACGTTCTGTTGATGATGCTATACCCGCAGGTCATGACAATGTTCTGCTTCCGCAAGCCCCACATGACTTGTACGGATATGTTCTGTTCGGGGAACAGGCTGTACAGCAGGAACCGGTTGCCCGTATAAATCTCCTCCTGCTCCCTGAGATCCAGCACGATCACATTCCCGCGCACAACGGCGCGGTTTCTGATCATCTCCCGGAACAGCGTATCCTGCTCGAAATACCGTCGCGACCGCTCCTTGACGTCCTCGATCTGGAGGATTTCATCGGCACTCTTTGTCCGGCAGTAGCCGATCATGTCCATCATCAGTTGATAGTTGCTGATTCGGTAATCCTTGTACCGGCCCAGGCCCGTTCGGGGGTCCATAATAAAGGAAATGAGCACCCACCCCCGCGGGTTCAGCACTTCGGCGACCGTGAAATCGCCGGAGTCCGACTTGTCAATCGCCGCCACCAGGTCCGTGATGTGGGGGTTGGGGAACGCCTCCGCTCCGCCGAGGTAATCGTAGAGAACCCGGCTTGCACTCGGGGCCGACGGGTCGCTGACGCCCTGGAAAGTCCCGTATGCCTGTCTTTCCTCCTCGCTCGAGTGGTGGTCGAACCACAGTCCGCAGCCCTTCACGTAGGGGATATTCGCCAGGACGCCCTGCGCCGTTACCTCCACCTTTCCGTCCTGGATGTCCTTTGGATGAACGAACTTAATTTCATCCAGAAGTCCCTTGTTTTTTAGCAGCACTGCGCATCCAAGACCATCGAAATCAGAACGAGTTAGAAGTCTCATAGTTCTCTCCTTCAAGGCCCGAAGGCTCGGTTCTCGGCCTTTACCTGGATTGGTTAAAGCGCCCGGGCAGGGGCGTGCCTGTTCCCTCGGTCCGGCCCACTCGATCGCCGAATATTCTCATCGGCAGTTTTCGCGCGGGCCTTTGGCTTGGATAAGCACCAAAATCCGTGTAGCCGAATACCGGGCCTGCTACCTCAGCACCTCTTACGCTGGGCCGGAGAACTTCGCCGACGACGTCCACGATGCGATGACTGTAACCAAACCGGCGTATTTACATTATTTCAGCATTTTCTTTTTGGGGCTGCGGTGTTATAATCCTGCACGGCAGTTCAAACGCGATTAAGGAATGAGCCATTATGCACGTCGCGATTCGTCTGGCCGATGAAGACCCTTCATTTCTGGCCGACCGGATGAGCCGGTGGGTGGACGGAGTCCTGAGTCAGGATTACCACCGCTATCGCCTCGGTCAGGCATGGAACCCCGCGATTAACCTTTACGAGGACGACAGTGGTTTTCACCTGGCGGCCGACCTGGCGGGGATAGACCCTGAGGTGATCGATCTGCGTGTAGAGAAGAATCGCCTGATCCTGCGAGGCGCCAGGCAGTCCCCTCGTCCGCCGGAGAAGCAATGCGACGCCGCACTGCACCTCCACCACATGGAAATAGAGTGCGGACCGTTCATCAGAACAGTGGACCTGCCCGAAGCAATCGACGTCAAAAAAATCGAAGCCTGTTATCGAAACGGATTCCTCTGGGTAAAAATGCCTCGAAAATAGTAATTC
>CAYUYD010000077.1:3901-9708 GCA_964449105.1 uncultured Planctomycetaceae bacterium
GTAATTGGTAATTCGTAATTGGTAATTCGTAATTGGTAATTCGTAATTGGTAATTCGTAATTGGTAATTGGTAAGTAGTAACCAGTAATCAGTAGCCGGGCGCTGATGGCTGACTGCTGACTGCTAATCTTATGGCAAAAGAAAAACCCACCAAGCCGAAAATCGTTGTTTCGGACGAGCCTGATTTGGTCATCAAGCCGGGTGCCGAAGGGGTGGTCCCGCCTGAAGAATTGCAGGTGGTCATTCCCGAAGTTGCAGCCGTTATGGCCATACGCAACACGACGATATTTCCGGGAACGATTCTGCCACTGGCTGTGGGACGCGAGAAGTCCCGCAGACTTATAGACGACGTCCTTCCCGATGAAAAGGTGATTGTTCTTGTAACCCAGCGAGACGGACAGGCAGAAGACCCCGCCCCGGAGGAACTTTACGATTATGGTACAGCCGTTGTCGTGCTGAAACTGCTTCGCACCGGTCAGGACAGCCGGACGGTTATCGTTCACGGTCTGGCCCGGGTACACATCGAACAGTTCGTCCAGACGGACCCTTATTTCCGGGCGCGGGTCAGGGCGATGAGCGACGAGACGGTGCAGGGCAGGGAACTTGAGGCCCGCCTGCTGGACGTTCGCGGAAAGGCGCTGCGAATAGCGCAACTTTCTCCCAACGTGCCCGACGAGGCGCAGGTTGTCATCAACAACATAGACCAGGGCGGCGCACTGGCGGACTTCCTGGCTGCCAACCTGCCTCTGGACCTGCCGACAAAACAGAACCTGTTGGCGGAAACGAACGTCCTTCGCCGGCTTGAGATGCTCCAAAAGTCGCTTCTGAACCAGTTGGAGGTTCTGGAGTTGAGCAGCCGGCTCCAGGAGCAGGTCCGCGCCAGCGTTGATAAGAGCCAGCGAGAGTACTTTCTGCGTGAGCAGCTCAAGGCTATTCAGAAGGAACTCGGACAGGCGGACGAGCAGACAGCTGATGTCCAGGAACTTACCGAGAAGATAGATTCGGCCGGAATGGGCGAACCGGTCAAGGCCGAGTGTGTTCGCCAACTGCACCGGCTTGAGACGATACCGCCGGTGAGTCCGGAGTACTCCGTCATCCGCACGTACCTGGATGTAATGCTCGAATTGCCCTGGTCCACGACCACGCAGGACAACCTGGACATCCGCCGGGCACGTCGGATACTCGACGAGGACCATTACGACCTGGACAAGGTCAAGAAACGCATCCTGGAGTACCTTGCGGTCCGTCGCCTTGCGCCCGAGTCGCGAGGGCCGATATTGTGCTTCGCAGGCCCGCCGGGAGTGGGGAAAACCTCGCTGGGCAAATCCATCGCCCGTGCGCTTGGGCGGAAGTTTATACGTATGAGCCTCGGCGGGATGCGGGATGAGGCGGAACTGCGCGGACACAGGCGGACGTACATCGGCGCCATGCCCGGTCGAATTATCCAGGAGATACGCAAGGCCGGTTCGGCAAATCCCGTCTTCATGCTGGATGAACTGGATAAGGTCGGGATGGATTTCCGCGGCGACCCGACGTCGGCGCTGCTGGAGATACTCGACCCCGCCCAGAACTTCAGTTTCCAGGACCACTACCTCAACGTCCCGTTTGACCTATCGAGGGTGATGTTCATAGCCACAGCCAACATCATGTCCCCTGTCCCGCCGGCGCTGCGGGACCGCATGGAGGTGATCGAAATTTCCGGATATACGATTCCTGAGAAGTTGCGCATCGCCCGGAATTATCTCCTGCCGAGGCAGTTGACCGAGAACGGTCTGGTCGGCAGGGGGGTGAGATTCGGCGCCGCTGCGATGAAGCAGATCATCGCTTACTATACCCGCGAGGCGGGCGTGCGCGAACTGGAGCGACAGATCGGGGCGATCTGCCGTGGTCTGGCCGTTCGCGCCACAGGGGGCGGGTTGCAGAAGAAAGCCATTGGCGAAAAAGACGTTGCGAAGTTTCTGGGGCAGGCGATTTTTGAAAGCGAAATCGCCCAGAGGACCTCGGTTCCGGGCGTGGCTACCGGACTGGCGTTCACCCCGTACGGGGGCGAGATTATTTTTGTTGAGGCCACCGCGTATCCCGGAAAGGGGCAGTTACTTTTGACAGGGCAGATCGGAGACGTGATGAAGGAATCCGCCCAGGCGGCTATGAGTTTGATCAGGAGCCGGTCGGCGAAATTCGGTATAGACGCGGAGATTTTTCCGAAGATTGACGTTCACGTCCATGTCCCCGCCGGGGCGGTGCCCAAAGACGGTCCAAGCGCCGGCGTGTCAATCGCTACAGCCATTAGTTCGCTGCTTCTGAACCGTTCGGTTCGGTCCGATGTGGCGATGACCGGCGAGATTACGCTGCGAGGCATCGTGCTTCCGGTCGGCGGTGTCAAGGAAAAGGTTCTCGCCGCCGCACGCGCCGGTATAAAAACGGTTATAATCCCTCGTCGCAGCCGCAGAAGCGTAACCGAGGTTCCCGCCGAGGTCCGCAGGCGACTGAAGTTCGTCCTGGCGGATACGATTGACGACGTACTGGCTGCTGCACTGGAAGACAACGCAGAGAAGCAGCGGCGGAAACGACGAAAAGTTGGGAATAGAAAAAAGTAAGCATTGCATCTGGCGGGGGGTGTTAGGTAGAATATATACGTGATTGGAAAATCTTTTAGGGAGAACGAACATGTCAAAGTCAATGGGATTTCGTAATTCGGGCAAATTGGACCTTCGCGGCAAGAGAACGGAGTATGCCATAGCCGGCGCATTACTGGTCGTTATTGTTGTGGCTGTGGTCTTCGTCGTGGGGCAGATATGGTCCCCCAATCCAACCGGAAAGTCGGGTGAGCCTCGCGTCAAATGCGTCAAATGCAGCGAGGAGTGGGTGGTCGATCCGGGGGATGAGAGGTATTTTAACAGGGAGATGGGAATGGAGATGGGCGGCGAGTCGGTCGGCGCGGACCACGAGAAGTGCGGCGGCAAGGGAACCGTCTTTCTGATGAACAGATGCCCCGAGTGCGAGAAATATTATCTCTCCAAGCGCATCACGGACCCGGGTGCGTTTAACAAGGGCGACGGCAAGGAAATCTGCCCCTATTGCGGCACGGACCTGTTAGAGTGGCACAAAAAACACTACAAAAGACGATAAACGCTGAACGCCACAGTCGTTTTGCCTTCAACGGACCAACCTGATAATCATAACCGTGGATCGCTGCACGAGAATTTGTATCCTGATCATCGTCATAGGGCTGGTGAACTTCCTCGCCTATGCCGTGGTGTATATGTCTATCGACGGCGACGCGATGAACGGTTACGTTCGGGCCGACGTGGTGGACGGGCGAAAAGTGCTGCATTATTACCTTGTCAAGCACGGCAACCCCGTCGAGGTCTCCCGCGGGGTGTGGATATACTCTGCCGTTCACAGCATCAGCATATGGATTACCGTCGGGGCGGTCCTTTTGAGCATGCTGACCCTGGCCAAGGACAGGATTATCTCCTCTATGCACAGCAGCATCGTTCGAGGCAGGACTTTTATCACCATCCTTGCGACGGTCGTAACGCTGATTTCCCTGGCCATTACGATGTGGTTCCTGCTATACATGATCCGCCACTTGGTCAACCCGGCTCCGTTATGACTTCCGCTGCTGCGGAAATTCTCGCTCCGTCCGGTCCGGTCGCGTCGGCCCTGGAAAATTATGAATGCCGCCGGGAGCAGTTGGCGATGGCACAGGCAGTCGAGAAAGCCTTCGCCGACAGCGAGCACCTTCTGGTCGAAGCCGGCACCGGCGTGGGAAAAAGCTTCGCCTACCTCGTTCCGGCCATCCTGGCTGTGCAAAACAAGCAGCGAGTAGTCATCTCCACCTATACCATCGCGCTGCAGGAGCAACTCATCGGAAAGGACCTGCCGTTTTTGCGGAAGCATCTGCCCATGCCTTTCCGTGCCGTCCTGGGCAAGGGGCGGAATAATTATCTCTGCCTCCGCCGGCTTGACGCAGCCCGTCGCAGGACGGGAAAGATATTCTCATCCCGACGGGAAATCTCCCAACTGTCTCGCCTGGCTGAATGGTCCGATTCGGCGGGGGGAGAGTCAAGACAGGACATCACATTCGACGTATCCGAGGCGGTCTGGTCTCGCGTCCGCGCCGAGGCCGGTTCCTGCCCCGGCAGGGAATGCCCATTCTTCGACCGCTGTTTCTTCCGATTGGCCCGCCGACAGATGCGAAAAGCCAATATACTGATAGTCAATCACGCGATGCTGTTTTCCGATCTCGCCCTCCGCCGCGCCGGGCCTGACGGCGGGGCGGATACGCCGGCGGAATTGCTGGGCGATTATGGCCTGCTTGTCCTCGACGAGGCCCATACGCTCGAAGCCGTCGCGTCGGACCATTTCGGTACGTCGGTAATGAGCGGGTCCGTTCGGTCTCTGCTGCGAGAACTGTTTAACGACCGCACCGGCCGAGGGCTGCTGGCGATGATAGACGCCGATGAAGCCGTCGCCGCCGTCGCCGCCACCGGCCGCGCCGCCGACGCCTTCTTCGACGCACTTGCCGATGCAGGGGCGGATATCATCGCGCCCAACGGCAGAATTACCGCTCCCAATGCCCTGCCCAATACGCTCTCGCCGACCCTGGTGGCGCTGGCAGGACGACTTGCGGATATCAGGAAGGTTCTCGAGGACTCCGCTGCCAGGCTGGAACTGCAGGGTTACCAGCATCGCCTGTGCGACCTGTCCGAGACGATTGACGCCCTCATCTCGCAGAATTATCCCGATTCAGCATATTGGCGGACCGTTGCGGGTCAGGGGCAACCCGCCTACAGGCAGACAGGACGTTCGGGAAGCCAAATCGCCCTTGCCTGCGCGCCGATAAATGTAGCGCCGATCCTCAAAACCGCCCTGTTCGAGACTGTCGGCTCGGTGGTGTTGACCTCGGCGACGCTGACTACGGGTCGGACCGGCGTGGCCGGATTCGATTATATCCGCAGCCGACTAGGCCTGACCGATGCCCGTGAACTGCGTCTGGACAGCCCGTTCGATTTCCGCCGGCAGGCGAGGTTGTACATCGAAACGGGGCTGGGCGACCCGAATAATCCGGATGCTTTTCTTCCACCGGCGTGCCGGGCCATCGAGTATTACGTCTCTATGAGCAGGGGGCGGTGCTTCGTGCTGTTCACCTCTTATCGGATGCTCCAGGCTGTTGCGGACGCGATGGACGAATTCGCCCGGCGCGAGGGATATACACTTCTGGTCCAGGGCGGTCCGCTGCCGAGGTCGGCGATGCTGAATCAGTTCCGCAGCGGGCAGAGATGTATCCTGCTGGGAACGGCAAGTTTCTGGCAGGGCGTGGACGTTGCAGGAGAGGCGCTGTCCAACGTTATCATCACAAAATTGCCCTTTGCCGTACCGGACTCGCCGCTCATCGCCGCGAGGATCGACGCCATCCGCGCCGGCGGAGGTAATCCGTTCGCCGATTACCAGTTGCCCGAAGCGGTCATCCGCTTCAAGCAGGGCTTTGGCCGGCTTATCCGCTCCGGAAGCGACAGCGGTTTTGTCGTGTGCCTGGACCATCGCATCGTTACCAAATCCTATGGTCGCCGGTTCATCTCTGCCCTGCCGGATGTCGAAATCATCTACGACGCTTCCGAGCAACGAGGCATTAGGCATTAGGCATTGGGCATTGGTGGCACTGGGTTTATGAAGGTTTTTTTCCTGTTTAATTTCACGATTTAATAAAATGCCGGAATTATAAAGGCAGGATGCGCAACAACCCTTGGCGACCAATGCCAAATGTCCAATGCCCAATGCCATTCCGCAGTATGCCATACGCC
>CAYUYD010000078.1:0-250 GCA_964449105.1 uncultured Planctomycetaceae bacterium
ACGTCATTTCGGCGGTTTTTGCGTTGAAGTTTGCGCGCGCAAACGTCAACGCAAAGGTTAATATGGAGGCGTCTTCGCCCTCCTGCCTGCCAGCAGGCAGGTCGGGCTTCGCCGTCCCACGGGTGCCTTTGGTGCGTCCGGACGTTTTTTGAAAAGTGAATAGAGAACTGACAGGGACTTGGGAGTGAGTATTTTCGATTTTCGATTTGGTGTTCAAGGTGTATCATTCGAAACTCCGAACTCCACTCCG
>CAYUYD010000078.1:260-9601 GCA_964449105.1 uncultured Planctomycetaceae bacterium
TTGCGCGCGCAAACGTCAACGCAAAAGTAAAGGGTAGAGGAGATAGTATATGGGATTTGAACTGGGAAACTTCAACGACCCGACGCTGGAAACGGATTACGTCAGTTACCTCGTGGACGCCGAAGCAGTCGATGCCCATCTGCATTTTTCCCGGCTGTGGGACTACTTCCGAAACCCCATCGCGCCGGCGGTCGGCGTCGCTGCCGACGCGCTCAACACCAACAGCAGGCCCTATTTCCAGGCACAGGAGATAGGTCTGCCGGCGCGAATCACCGGTGTCAACCGCTTCGGCATCGGGGCAGAACACGTAACCAATCTTGCCCGCAAGGAAGTGGTAATCGAAAACGATATCGCCTGGCGGA
The DNA here is from genome assembly GCA_964449105.1 of uncultured Planctomycetaceae bacterium. GTDB lineage: Bacteria > Planctomycetota > Phycisphaerae > SM23-33 > SM23-33 > JAUWNJ01. The sequence goes on from CAYUYD010000078.1 coordinate 623, forward strand.
TACACACGATGGTGGATTTTCTCTTCGGCAAGCCCGTCAGTATCCGAAGCCTGGCCCGCGAACCGGGAAAGGCCGAACTTATCGACTCGGTCATCAAGAGCCTGTTTGAAGCCAACGGCGGGCAGACGTTTTTCCAGTCTCTGGCGCTGATTGGGTCGGTCTATGGTTTCGTGGATGTGGTCCTTCGGATGCCGCCTGACTTCTCTGCCGTCGCGAATAAACCTCCTTTCACCCTCCCCACCCCGCCGGAAGGGGAAGGGACCCGACAACAGCGGGACTCTTCCCCTCCGGCCATGCCTGCCCCCAGGGGCCCCGCCGGGCGACTGGCGAGTCCGCAGGATGCTGCGCACCTTCTGACGCTGGAGGTCGTGGAGGCGCCGCGGATCATCCCCATACTCGACGAGGACGATTTCCGCACAGCACGCTACTGGATTCAGTGCTTCCGCAAACAGACGCCGCAACTGGACAGGTCCAATCACGGCATCATGAGTTTCGGATGGTCGGGGCGGCGCGACGCACAGCCCAGGACCGTCGAGGTCGTAGAGATTCTGACCGGCCAATGGTGGCAGCGTTACGAAAACCGCGTCCTGCTGGCAGAAGGCCCAAACACGCTGGGGCGAATTCCCGTCGTGCACGTCCAGAACGTATCGCTTCCGGGAAGTTACGAAGGCATCAGCGACGTCGAACCGCTGCTGAGCCTTCAGGACGAACTCAACACCCGGCTTAGCGATCGGGCCTATCGCGTTACGTACCAGTCGTTCAGGATGTACCTCGCCAAGGGCATCGACGATTTTCTGGATCGACCCGTAGGCCCCGGACAGATGTGGTCAACGCACAATCCCGACGCATCGGTGCAGGAGTTCGGGCACGACCCCGGTTCGCCCAGCGAGGACATCCACATCGAGCAGATCCGCAAGGCGATGGACAAGGTTTCCGGCGTGACGGGTCTGGCAGCGGGACTTCTGCGGGGAAACGTGGGCAACCTGACCAGCGCAACAGCCCTGAAAGTCCTCCTGAGCGGATTGATCAGCCGGACGGAAAAAAAGCGAATCACCTACGGGCGGGGACTGGCTGAAATCATCTCGCTGGTCCTGGGTCTTCTCGACCAGGTCGGCGTGCTTCGAACAGCACCTGATGACCGGCGGGTCGAAATCCACTGGCCAAGCCCGCTGCCGGAAGATCAGGCCCAGCGTCTCGCCGACGCACAGGTCAAGGCGTCCCTCGGCGTCCCGGCAGAGCGCGTTCTCGCTGAACTCGGATACGACGCCGACAGTCTCAAAGTCTCCAGGAAACCATAAACAATTGAAGGGAATAGACGCAATGACGAATCAATTTCAGGAGCAAACACAGGAGATTTCCGCGGCTGCTGATGTGGAAACTCACTCTCCCGATATGTCCGATTCTCTCGGCAGGGAGGCTCGGCTTGTGCCGGTCAACGAGGCGATCAAGTATCGCCGACGCGCCCAGCAGGCTGAAACTTCGCTCCAACAGTTCGAGCAGAGGCTCAAGGATACACAGTCGCAGTTGGCGGAGCGCCTGGAGCAGTTGGCATCGGCAGAAGCGCAGCGCGACGAGCTCCGGCATCAGATCGACACGATGCACGTGCGGTCATCGGCAGAGGGAATGCTCCGCGACGCCGGTGTTACGGACATCGAAACGGCGATGGCGTTGCTGGACAAACGAGGCGCCTTCTCCGAAGACCTCGATGCCAAACAGGTGCAGCAGGCTGTCGATCAACTTCTTCAGGCCAAACCAATACTGACCACCGTCTCACCGGTCCTTCCCGGAAAGACCGCATCACCCCGTCTTGACGGGTTCGCATCCGATGCGCGCCTGGCCAAGTCAGCGGCACAGGCTGCCCGGTCGGGAAACCGGCGAGATGTGGCTGAATACCTGCGACTGAGACGACAGGGAAACACTAACTACTAAAGAAGAACAAGGAGAACAATCAATGGCATTTACAGGTAGAGCAACATATTCAGCCGGTTCGGCGCTTCCGGAAATCGCAGAGGACGTATCGGACATCGTCAGTATCGTCTCGCCTTACGAGACGCCGCTGCTCGACCACCTCGGCGATCCGGCCCGACCGGCAACAAGCACGTATCACGAGTGGCTGGAGGATGAACTCCTCCCGAACACGGACACAATCGACGACGCCGTCTGGACCGATCCTGCCGTCGATACGACCTTCGGCGTGGACAACGCGGACCGCTTCCGCATCGGCGACCAGGTCCGACCGGCAGGTTCGAGCGAACTTCTGCTGGTAACAGCCGCCGACACCGGCGCCGGTACGATTACCGTTGTCAGAGGCTACGGCGGGACCACGCCGGAGAACCTCGGCGACAACCAGGTGCTGCACATCCTCGGAAACGCCGCCCTGGAAGGCGACGACTCTCCGTCGGTGCGATTCACCAATCGCAGCCGCAGGGGAAACTGGACGCAGATTTTCACCGCCGCCGTCCGCGTCAGCGGTTCGGATCTGGCGGTGCGAAAACTGTCCGTTACCGACGAACTGGACTACCAGAAACAGGAGCGCCTCCGCGAAATGCTGCGAGACCTGGAAGCGACGGTAATCAACGGCTCCAGCCCGTCGTCCGACCCGCAGGGAAGCAGCAGCGTCCGGCGGACGATGAAAGGGATTATCCCGAACCTGACGACGAACATCTTCGAGCCGAACGTGGGCGGCTTCCCGGCAGATACCGACCTGACCGAGGCGCAGTTGAACCTTGCGCTTCGCCTGGTCTGGGAGCAGGCCTCCAGCCGGATCGACACCATCGTCGTGTCGGGTTATCAGAAGCGCAGGATCAATTCCTTCATCACCTCCAGCAGGGCGTACGGTCCGGGCGACGTGGCCTACCGCGATATGGTGGGCGTCTATGAGAGCGATTTCGGCGTCTGCCGGGTCGTTCTTTGCCGGTCCGCCCCGGCCGATTGCGTTCTGCTGCTGGATTCTTCCCGCACCAGCGTCCTTCCGCTTGCAGGGCGGTCTTTCTACTACAAGCCCCTGGCGGCTGTCGGCGATTACGACGCCGGAGAGGTCATCGGCGAGTACACGCTGGAACTGCGCAATGAAAACGCGCACGGGATCATCAAGGGGCTTGATACAGCCTAGGAGTTTAGCCATCGCCGGAACGGCGATGATCGCCTTGACACCTCCCGCCTCCTGGGCGGGAGGTGGAAAGGCGGGACAAGGACAAAAAATGGCAAACGAATGTAAAGATCGGGATTTACTGGCTATCGAGCCGGACGTCTTCACCGGCGGAGGTTTCGACTCCCAGCAAATGGCTGCCGGAACAGACGGCGCCATCAGCGGGACGACGTTCACCAGCGTCTCGGCCGGTTTCGCAGCGGCGAATATCCAGGCCGGTATGGTGCTGAGCGTCTATTCGACCGTACCGGCAGAGGCGCGGTGCTACGAGATTATCTCCGTGGATTCATCCACCGCACTGACGGTATCGGTCCTTCGGGCAGACAGGGACGCCGACGCTGTCGCTCCGCCGGCGGGGACAGCCCTGAAATATTACATCAACACCTTCGCGCCGCAGATTTCCGACGTCGAAGCGACCCTGCACGAGAAACTCCGCCAACTCGGTGAAGCCGACGGTATTTCGTCGGCGGAGTTTGTGGATTCGTCGCAGTTGCGTAAGGCCTTGGCGCTTGCGTCGCTTGCGTCGGTATTCACCGCCCGCGCATCCAACGCCGCCGACGAAGACGCCAACTGGGTAAAGGCGGAATTCTACCGCAGGCAGCACGTTGCCGCCGTCGGCGCCCTGAGGTTGGCGAAGGACATCGACGGCGACGGTTTTGCCGAACAGACCCGCACGCTATCAAACGTCTCACTACGGAGAACCTGAAAAAGTGTCCAGCACATCCGGCGACATCCTGACCGACATCTGCCAGACCCTTCGGACCGGAGGCGAGTTCGCAGCCGTTACGATCGGGCCCGACAACGATGCAGCCCGCTGGCCTCGGGCAGAAGTAATCCTGGTTTCCGTGGATGAAACACAGGCCGAAGACATGTCTGAAGGGCGGTGGTGCACGTTGAAGGCGAAGGTGTGCATCCACGTCCGATGCGACGAACCGGCCGAGACGCTCGCACGCGCGACGGGACTGGCTGAATCCGCCGCCGAAGCGATACTGACCGATCGCTTCCGCAGCCAGTCCTGCCGGGACCTTCCGACGGGCAAGGCCACGTCAATCGGTCCGCTCAAGGTCGAACCGAAAGTCAAGGAACCTTACCTGGCCGTCGCCTTCGAGGTCCGGTGCAACTTTGAATCGGGAGGGCCTCAATAATGGAACGCTACGGCGCGATTGCCAATGCGACCTTCGGACAGACCGCTCTGTCCGGTCCGATTTCCGTCCGACTGGCGCGTCATGCCGAGCCTGTCCCGATGGGCGGCGACAGCGACGCCTTCTTTACCAGCATCCAGTTGTCCAGGCCCGTAATCGAAATCGAGGTTCGCATCGGCGATACCGCCGTGGCCGATGGTCTTTCCCTCGGTCAGGCCGGTGTCCTTTCCATCGAGATAGCCCCGACACGAAGCGGACAGGCCGGCAGGTCGATCACCGTAACCAATGCCGTGCTTACCGGAATCGGGTTCCAGTACGAGCAGTCCGCCCCTGCCGTTGCGAAATTAACCTTCACTGCCGAGGCTTCCGACGGAAACACCGACCCGTTCACCGCACAGGAGGTACAGACATGAGTTCCTACGCCGGGGAAAACCTTTTCGCCTCCGGTCCTCACGCCTTCAGTTTCGGGCATTGGGAAAGAAGCACGTATCGTCGCGGTTTCGCCGGCATCGACGGCGAGGTCGTCCTGGACCTGGGTCTGCGCTCGAGACAAATCACGCAGACAGGCAGGCTCCAGGCAAACTCTGCGGCGGACCTGCAAGAACTGCTGGATGACATCAATGCCTTCTGCGACGCTGCGGCGCACGTCCTCGTGGACAATTACGGGCAATCTTACCCCAATGTGATTCTGGAACGCTTTGGCGCCACCACCCCCCTGCGACACAGCCGGGGATTCTACTGCGATTACGAGATGGAGTATCGCCAACTGCCATGACCGCAACGTTGATTACAACCGGGATAGAGTACGTCATCGGCGAATCGTGCGGCGAAGGCGGCTGGGTCGTCCGTTTCGGCTCGACCAACGCCGGTCTGCATCACCAGTTGTACGTCAACGGCCGGCTCGCGGCATGGACGGATACGCTCGGACAACGGCGATTCTTCCTCGACGAACCGGTCGATGCGACGGTCTCGGTCTGCATTGCAGCCGTAGATGCGGCAGACCGCACGACGGATCTGTCCGGGCAATTACCGGCGGAAGACCGCGACCCCACATGGGTCTTTCGCCCGCAAGTCGTGCGGTCGGTTTCGGGCCGGTCCGGCGACGTCGTTGAGATTCTCGGCGACCACGCCGCCGGGGGCGACCTGTCGGAGACGCCGCTGGCATCTGTCCACACCTGGCCGGTGTGGGCGCCGCGATGGCAGTTCGGCGAGGACGGCTTCGGACAGGGCGGATTCGGATACGACGGTCACTACGCTCCGGGGCTGGGAAATGGGGCATTCGGGGCCGGTATGTTCGGGATGAACGCCGACCTTATCGGCATCGAAGCGGTCCTGACTGAAGAGGGCACACACCGGCTCGTCCTGCGCTCGCGAGGGGCTGACGGACAGGTTACGGACTCAGACTCAATGTACATCGTCGCCGACCCGCCGCCACATTCGGCTGAAGGACTGACGGCGGCGAATTATGACCACCAGCAAAAACAACTGACAATACAGATCAATTAGGGAGGCCACCATGGCAGAATTATATCCATCCGATGCTGAACTGAACGCACTGTCCGGCTCGTCCGACAGCGAACAGGAAGTCCTGTACGTCACGACCGGCGAATCGCCTTACTACACCAGTTTCTACAAGATGCTCCAGCGTCTGCTGAAGGTTTCTCGCCGCGCCGGCGACCTGCGCGTCTTCAAAGACGCCGACCTGACCTTCGGCGTCCGGGCGGGAAAATACTACAACGGCGATTCGCTCATCAGTTACACCCAGGTAACGGCGCAGGCCCTGACAAACAACGCCACAAACTACATCTACCTGACTGCGGCGGGCGCGCTGACGGTCAACACGACGGGCTTCCCCGTTCCCTCGACCACGCCGCACATCCCGCTGGCGACGATCACAACAGCCGCCGGTGTTTATGACGGGCGGGATGTGTCCGAGGGCGGGGCAATCACAGACTATCGCGGCTGCGGTTTTTTGGGCGTCGTCAGCGGCGCGACCGCCGCGCTACTGGCCGAGGCCGCAGCCTTCTTCGCCGCGACCGACATCACGGGCGCGGAGGCCGAGGAATTAACTGACGGATCGACCACCGCCAAGCACAAACATAATCTGGCCGCCGGCGCTGCGGACGTTACGGCGACCGCAGCCCAACTCAACGAGGCCGGTACGTTCTTCAACGCCACGGACATCACGGGTGCGGAGGCCGAAATACTTACAGACGGCTCGAACGCCGACGCCAAGCACGTCCACGCCGCAGCGGGCATTACCGACGGAGCGGTTGCCGTTGCGGAACTCGCCGCCGCCGTGCAGGACCTCGTGCCGAACCTGGTCATCACGGCAGGGGCGGAAGCCGCCGACTCGCGGCTCATCACCATTCAAGCCCGCGACGCGGCCAATAACGAACTTACCGAGTACTTCCGTGTCCGCTTATGGATTGCGACGAGCGATTACGGCGCGCCGTCCGCGACAGGCAATACTTATGCACTGGTTGGCGGAACGGCGCTTCGCACACTGACGGCTAACGCCGATTACGAGGTTATATCCAACGGCGGCGGCGGTGTGGGCTTCACCCTGACAATCTCCGGCGCCGCCACGCGGTACATAATGGCCGAGGTGGATGGGCGGATTTATTCCAGCGGCGTGCTGACGTGGGCGGCGTAAAGGGATTTTCTCCCGGCGCGCCGGGATTGGATTTTAGATTTTTGATTTGAAAAACAGAAATGACTGAAACATCGAAAATTACGGCGAAGGCGTTCGACAAAGGCGAAAAACGGACGCTAGCGCTTGATGCCGTGCGTATAGACCCGAAGCACCTGACCGACGGCAAGCCGCCGGAGGCGGAGGCCGAGTATCAGGGCGTTGAAAATTGGCCGACGCACGAAGCGAGGCATTACGAGATTCAGGGACTAGGGACCAGGGACCAGGGACCAGGCAAAAGCAACGAACCGCTAGTGCCTGGTGCCGGGTCCCTAGTGCCTGGTGCCTATTCCCTGGTGCCTGTTCGCGTTCAGTTGAACGCGGGCGATCCCGCCGACGACGAACAACGCCTCGCGGCGATAGCCGAAGATTTATTACAGGCACCAGGCACCGGGAACCAGGCAATAGAAAAAGAGGCACCAGGCACCAGGGACCAGGCAATAGGCAATGAAGAAGAAAGCCTGGTGCCTGGTGCCAAGTGCCTGGTGCCTAACGGAGGCGAATCATGAGCCTCCTTTATTATCTCGACAACGAAGTACCCGCATTCGGCGAATGGGACAGCATTGTCCAGGGCGGCTTATCGACCATCGTCCAGTCGGCAGCGGCTGCCTTCCCGGAGCGCGGAAGCGTGGGCCTGCGGGCAACCGTCGTCGGCACGGGCGTCGCCTACGTCCAAAAAAATCTGGCCCGTTCGCTGTCGCCCGGCGCGTGGATATGGTTCGGCCAATGGGTGAAATCGTCCACACCAAAGTCGCAACAGTATTTCGCCGCCGTCAAGGCGACGGTGGACCACTGGGACGGCCGCGCGGGAATGAATCTATCGGGGCAACTCCGTTGCGTACTGCGGGACGACGCCGGCACTATTCATGCCTCCAATTACACAATCGCTATTACCGACGGCAAATGGCATTATGTCGTCTATGGCGCAAAACGGGCGACTTCGTCCGTCTCATTCGACGGCGAGGCCGTCATATATGTCGATGGCGCCGGCCCGAAAACCATAACCGGCAAGGACAATTACGACAGGTGGGCATCTGTTGATTACATTCAATCGGGCGCAATGGGCACGGTCCAAGACGGTTTCATCGCCGACTTCGACGAGATCAAGGTCGCCACGTCTTACCCCGAACCGTTCGTCCCGACTCCACTGACCGAATACCCCGAATCGCGCCGTACAGTCGTTCTTTTCCGCCGGGGCAGTCCCGACTCGTCGGGATTCGCGGATTACTGCGTCAGCGAGTTGGGCGTCCCGCGTGCGAATCTCTGCCCCCTGCCGAACGCTACGGCCAACGAGACGCTCACCGATTACGCGACATTCCAGAGCGAAGTGGAAACCGATCTAAATGCCTGGCTGGCGCTGAATCCGACAGTAGCGGACAACTGCTCGTGCTTCCTGTTGGGCTACGGAGTTCCGGGGTATTTTACCAGCGGAGGCTTAAAACATTCGGCGGTCAGCCGATTGATGAATTACGGGACCGCCTTTTCATCGCAGACGGCCAACCCGCTCTATCTCGGTGAGACCGGATTACCGGAAGACCGGATTACCGTAACAGATTTACGCACCGCCGGGGTTTATCTCTGTACACGTATCGACGCCGATTCACTGGCCAACGCCAAGTTGATAATCGACCGCTCCCTTGTGGTCGCGGCTCTTTCGGCGCTGCCCGCCACGGACAAACTTTTCAGCGACGATTCGGATTACCGTGCGGGCCTGTCCTGTCAGCATCTTCGCATCATCACGGCTGCATTGGGGACTTTTGCCGCCGACGCCTTTGTGTTCGGCGACACGGGAACGCCCGCCTTCGGCACAGCCGGCAGCCGGGCCTGCTTTACGGATGATTCCGCCGATTCAGCCGACACGCTCCGTGCGACCTCTGAGGTTTTCGACGCGATAATCACCAATCTCTACGCCGCCGGTATGGGTTTTTCCGCTGGTGCCGGGTCCTTGGTGCCTGGTCCCTTCTTCGAGATGCTACGCCTCGGCGGGACGTTGGCCG
>CAYUYD010000079.1:0-9596 GCA_964449105.1 uncultured Planctomycetaceae bacterium
TAAGATTATAGGGATTTTTCTTTTGTTATTTTAAAATCCAGTAATCCAGTAATCCCCAAAATCCTGCTATCTTTGTTTCCGTAGCGGCCGAAGTTTATTTTGCCATTCAAAGGTCAATAAGATCGCAGGCCGCCAAAGCAAAGATAAGGCGAAACCATGACACAGACGCCGCCGCTTCTGGAACTGACTGACGTTTATAAACATTACGAATCTCCCGGTTCCGCCGCGCCGGCAGAGGTCCTCCGTGGCCTGTCGCTTCGGGTCCGGGTCGGCGAGTCGCTTGCCGTCGTCGGGCCTTCCGGCTCCGGAAAAAGCACGCTTCTGAACATCATCGGAACGTTGGACAGGCCCACTTCAGGGCAGGTGATGCTGGACGGACAGGACCTCCGACAGATGGACGAAAGGTCGCTTGCCGCCATTCGAAGCCGGCAGATAGGATTCGTCTTTCAGTTACATCATCTCCTGCCGCAATGCACGGTCCTTGAGAATGTGCTTGTTCCGACACTTGTTACCGGCCTGTCCGATGCGGCAGAGCGGGCCGAAAGGCTTCTGGAGCGAGTCGGGCTTTCCGAGCGGGTTTCCTGGCGTCCGGGGCGGCTTTCAGGCGGCGAATGCCAGCGGGCGGCGGTCGTCCGGGCGCTTATCAACGCCCCGAAGTTGCTACTGGCCGACGAACCGACCGGTTCGCTGGACCACCAGGCCGCCGGCAACCTCGCCGACCTGCTGGTCGAACTGAACCGCACCGAAGGCGCAGCGATGATCGTCGTAACGCACTCGCTCGACCTGGCCCGGCGAATGGACCGAATGCTCGAACTGACCGACGGCGTGCTGATTTGATTACAAAAAACAAAGATAGCAGGATTATGGGGATTACACGGATTTTTGATTTTCGATTTTTGATTTTCGATTGGGGCCTGCGTCTTCGCGATGGTTTTTTCGTGAAATCAAAAATCAAAAATCCAAAATCGAAAATAAAAAAAATCCCTGTAATCCCGCTATCTTCCTTCGACAACGACTGGACCTTATAAACCAAAAAGTGTTGTTCAAGAAAGACAGCGGGAAAATGACGACATGGCGATTGATATTTCGCAGCCTGCGATTTTACCTTCGCGGGCATCTTGGCGTCGCCGCCGGCGTCGCGGTCGCCGCGGCGGTCCTTGTCGGCGCGCTGGCGGTTGGCGATTCGGTCAGGTTCAGCCTCGCCGCCGTCGCCGAACGCCGGCTGGGAGAGGTAACGCTCGCCGCCGGTATGGATGAACGGTTTTTCCGCGCCGAACTCGCCGCCGACCTTTCCGACGAACTGGGTGCTATCGTCGCGCCGGTAATCCGCCTGAACGGAACAGCCGTCAACCCCGAAACCCTCGACCGGGCGAATCAGGTCCAGGTCCTCGGAGTGGATCGGCGGTTCTGGCGGCTGGGGGGTGGGGATGTCCTGTCGGTCCGTACGGACTCGCCGGGGCAAGACGAAAAGTCCCGCAGCGAGGTTGTCCTGAACGCCCGCCTCGCCGACAGGCTTGGGGTGCGTCCCGGCGACAGTATCATCCTCCGCGTCCGCAGGCCGCCCCTGCTGCCGGATGATGCGCCGATGTCGAGCGACGACGAATCCGCCGCTGCGATGCGACTGACCGTAAAGACCGTCGCCTCGGACGCCCAGTTCGGGCGCTTCAGCCTGCTGGCCGAGCAGGTCGCGCCGTTCAACGCCTTCGTGCCCCTGGAACTGTTGCAGGAGGCGATAGTGCGGACGGGGCGGGCGAATATGCTCCTTCTAGGCCGGGCCGGGGGGATGGAAATAACGCCGGCGAAGGCCGAGTCCGCTCTGCGCGAGAAATGGAAACTCGCCGACGCCGAACTGGAACTGCGCGAACTTCCCGGCATGGGCGTGGTCGAACTCCGTACCAACCGGGTGTTTCTGGAACCGCCCGTCGAACAGGCGGCGAGGAAGGTCTTTCCCGGCGCAGTCGGAATCCTGACATATTTCGTTACCGAGATCCGCTGCGGCGGGCGCAGCACGCCCTACTCAATGGTAACGGCGATGGAGAATCTCCCGGCATCTATCCTGAATCTCCAATCTGATATACCCGTACTGTTCAAAGACGATGAGATTGTTATCAACACCTGGCTTGCTGACGACCTAAGCGCAAAGGTCGGCGATGAGGTCGAACTGGAGTATTTTGTCATAGGGCCGATGCGGGAATTACAGACTCGCACGAGTCGTTTTCTCATCCGCGCCGTCGCGCCGATTACTGGAATCGCCGCCGATAAGGAACTGATGCCGAAATTCCCCGGCGTCGCCGGCGTCAAAAACTGTAAGGACTGGAAGCCGGGGATTTACTTCGACCCCGGTCGGGTCAGGAAGAAGGACGAGGACTACTGGAACCGTTACGGCGGTACGCCCAAGGCGTTCGTAACGCTGCCGGCGGGTAAGAAAAAGTGGTCCAACCGCTTCGGCGGCCTGACAGCAGTTCGTTTTCCGCTTACCGGCAACTCGACGGAAAGTCTTGCCGATATGCTTCGGCGCGAGATTGACCCCGCATCGGTCGGGTTATTCTTCCGGCCTGTCCGCGCCGAAGCCGTTGCCGCCGGTAAAAAAGCGCAGAACTTCGGAACGCTGTTCCTGGGGATGAGTTTCTTCCTGATAGCCTCGTCGGTGCTTCTGGTGGGGCTGCTGTTTGTTTTCGGCGTCCAGCAGCGTAGCGAGCAGGTGGGGACGCTTCTGGCGATGGGGTTCCGCCCCCGGCAGGTGCGCCGGATGCTGCTGATCGAGGGCGGCGCCGTCGCGCTGGTCGGCGGGGCCGTCGGGGCGTTCGCGGGGCTGCTGTACACGAAGGCGATTATTCATGGCCTGGGAACGGTCTGGACCGGCGCCGCAGCGGGGACATCGACGATCCGTTTCCACGCCGAGCCGCTCACGCTCGCCGCCGGAGGCATCGCCGGCGTGCTGATTGCGCTGGCGGCTATGTGGATAACGCTGCGAGGCAGGATGAAGTTATCGGCTGGGGAACTGCTCACCGGCGCCTCGGTGCCGCGGGCACGTTTGGGAAGGAAGGCTGGCTTGTGGCTCGGTTCTGGGCTGGTGATCGTCGCGCTGGTAATCCTGTTTGCCGGTGCGGGCGGCGACAAGGACGCGCCGGCGGTTTTCTTTTCAGCCGGGGCCACTATGCTCGCCGGCGCTCTGGCCTTTATCGGTGCGCTGATGTCTGCGCCGGCTAGATCGTCGCATCCCGCCCGACTGACGTTTTCCCGCCTGGTCCTGGGTAACATTACCCGCCGGCCTGGGCGGTCCCTGGCGACGGTGGCGCTGCTGGCGTGCGGCGTATTCCTGATCGTCGCCGTCGGCGCAAACCGGAAGACCCCTCGCAAGGACTTCGGCAAAACCTCGCCCGTCGGCGGATTCGCACTGTACGGCGAGTCCGCCCTGCCGGTGCCGGGCGACCTCAACGACGCGAAAGAAACAGGCAGGAAATACGGCCTGACGCCGTCCGACCTCGAAGGCGCACGGTTCGTCCAGTTGCGCATTCACGAAGGCGACGACGCCAGCTGCCTGAACCTCAACCGCCCGCAGAGGCCGAAAATCATGGGCGTCAGTCCCGAACAGTTGCAGGGGCGTTTCACCTTCGCGCGAACTATCGAGAAAACAAATCAGCCCTGGCTGATGCTGAACGGCGTCATGAGCGACGGAGCGGTCCCAGCCATCGGCGACCAGGTTACTATCACCTGGGCGCTGGAAAAATCTGTCGGCGATACCCTCTCTTACACCGACGAGCAGGGGCGGACATTCCAGGTTCGACTCGTCGGCTCGCTGGCGGGATCGATCCTCCAGGGCGGGTTGATAATCTCCGAGCGGAACTTCACCGAGCGTTTCGGCTCCGAAAGCGGCTGTCGAGCGTTCCTGGTAGAGGTTCCAGCCGGGAAAGCGGAAACCCTGACGCGGACGCTTACCGGAAATCGCCGCCTGAGCGACCTGGGGCTGGAACTGACGCCGACGTCCGAAAGGCTGGCAGGTTTTTATGCCGTCAACAACACCTATCTTTCGATATTCCAGACCCTTGGCTCGCTTGGGCTTCTTCTCGGAAGCGCCGGGCTTGGCGTTGTGGTGCTTCGGAACGTTCTGGAGCGCCGGGGCGAACTGGCTTTGCTTCGGGCTGTGGGTTTTTCAAAGCCGGCGATTTACCGTATGGTGCTTTACGAACATTGGACCCTTCTGGCGGCTGGGTTATTGTGCGGTTCGACGGTCGGACTTGCGGCGGTCATTCCGGCTTTACGGTCGGCGGGCGGGGCTGTGCCTTATCTTTCACTCGCGGCGACGCTTGCGGTGGTGGCCTGCGGCGGGATACTGTGGATATATCTGGCGACCGCAGCGGCATTGCGCGGGCCGATGTTATCGGCATTGAGAGGCGAGTAAAACGATTATTGAGGTTTGAATTGCCAAATAAACTCGCCATTCAGCGGAACGTCCCGCCGGGAAGGTCAATAAAGAGAGCGGGATTACAGGGATTTTAAGATTACAGGGATTTTTCTTTTGTTATTTTAAAATCCAGTAATCCGGTAATCCCTAAAATCCTGCTATCTTTGTTTCCATAGCGGCCGAAGTTTATTTTGCCATTCAAAGGTCAATATGAAGATTATTTCCGTCATCGTCGGGATACTGATACCGGTTTCCGTCGCCGCCGCCGGTGCGGTTTTTCTGGGCCTGTGGATTAAGGGCGGGCCTGGAATGGACATCGACCAGAGATTGCCGGTTGTCGAGCATTCCGCGCCGGTTGAGCACGTTTCGGTCTTCCCCGCCCTTTTTGTCGCAGGGACGGGCGAACCGGCGGAACCGCTGCCGGGCCTCTGGCCGAGGTTCCGCGGCGGCAATTACGACGCGGTGAGCGCCGAGACCGTTCCGCTGGCCCGGACCTGGCCTGCGACCGGCCCGCCGGTGCTCTGGTCGGTAGAGATGGGCGAAGGTTACGCGGGACCGGCCATCCTCGGCGGGAAGGTCTATATCCTCGATTACGACGAACAGAAACGAGGCGACGCCCTTCGATGCCTCTCGCTGGTCGATGGCGAAGAGATATGGCGGCTGTGGTATCCGATCCGCCTTCCCGCTCAGCACGGCGTCAGTCGGACCGTCCCTGCCGTTACGGAAAAATATGTCGTAACGCTAGGACCGGCCTGCCATGTCATGTGCGCCGACGCGCAGACTGGGAAGTTCCTGTGGGGGATCGACCTGTCAGCCGATTACGGAACGGAGGTCCCGCTGTGGTACACCTCGCAGTGTCCGCTTATCGACGACGGAAAGGCGATTATCGCCCCTGCCGGTGTCAGCCTGATGATAGCAGTCGATTGCGCCACGGGCGAGGTCGTTTGGAAGACTCCAAACCCACACTCCTGGCAGATGACGCACTCGTCCATCACGCCGATGGAATGGGCGGGCAGGAAGATGTACCTGTATTGCGCAAGCGGGGGGCTTGTGGGCGTCTCGGCAGACGACGGGAAAATCCTCTGGGAATACCCGGACTGGAAAGTCCCCACCTCCAACGCCCCCGCCCCGGTGGTCGCGGGCGACGGGCGGATATTCCTGACCGGAGGATACCAGGCCGGAAGCGCGATGATCCAACTGACCGAGCAGGCGGGCAAGATTGTGCCGAAAGCATTATTTCGCCTGGAGCAGAATGTCTTCGGCTCGGAGATGCAGACGCCGATCTTCTACCAGGGGCACATCTACGGGGTTATGACCAAGGATGCGGGCCGATTGGCGGAGCAACTTATATGCCTGGACCTGCAAGGCCGCCAGGTCTGGACCAGCGGGCCTGAGAACCGTTTCGGACCGTTCGGCGGTCCTTATATCATCGCCGATGGCATGATTTTCGTTATGAACGATAACGGCGTTCTGACGCTGGCGGAGGCGACGCCGACGGGATACAGGCAATTGGCGAGCGCCAAGGTCCTGCCCGGGCCTGAATCATGGGCGCCGATGGCCATCGCCGGCGGAAGGCTCATCGTGCGGGACATCAAGAGGATGATATGCCTGGACGTTCGGGCGAAGTAGGCTGGGCCGAGCGAAGCGAGGCCCACCTTAATCGAACTGGAAGAAAAAGAAGAAAAAAATAAAGAGAGCGGGATTACAGGGATTTTTCTTTTGTTATTTTTAAATCCCCATAATCCTGTAATCCCTGTAATCCTGCTATATTTGTTTCCGTAGTGGCCGAAGTTTATTTTGCCATTCAAAGGTCAATAATAATCAGGATCGCTTATGGATAAACAACGAGGCATCTCGACGACAGGCGTAATGACTGCCGTGGTCATAGCCGCTGCGGCTGCGGCCGTTGTATTCGTCATCATTCGATTCGACCCGACCGGAATGGGCGGGAGCGGACTCGGAAAGGCATTCGTCTTTAGCGACAAGGAATATCGTCGTGTCGATCCCGCCCTGATTCATTACCGGGAAGTTCGGCGGATTGAGACTGGCTTGAAGTCTGTCAGCGGAATAGCCGTCGGCGGAGATGACGGTATCTATGTCGCCGGCGACAGGGCTGTGGAGGTGTTTGACCGCGACGGTAAAAACATCCGGCGGATTACACTGGACGATTCGCCGCGATGCCTGGCCGTTGCAGCCGACGGGACTGTCTATGTGGGGATGGTCGATCATGTGGAGGTCCGTCCGCTGCAAGGCCTGCCGGCGAAATGGTCCAGCCTCGGCGAAAAAGCCGCCGTCACGTCAATCGCCGTATCGGGCGGCAACATCTTCGTAGCCGATTCGGGAAACAGCGTCGTCGTGCGATACGACATCTCCGGCGGGCTTGTCAATCGTATCGGTCAGGCCGACGAGTCCAGGGATATTCCCGGCCTGCTTGTCCGATACGCCGGCGTCGATGTGGCTGTGGACGCCAAAGGCGTTCTGTGGGTAACGAATCCGGGGCGATGGCGCGTCGAGGCGTATTCGTTCGACGGCGGCCTGAAGAGCCACTGGGGACGGCAATCGGAGGAGATCGACGGTTTCTGCGGATGCTGCAATCCCATCGCCCTTGCGCTGCTTCCGGGCGGCGGGTTTGTAACCGGCGAAAAGGGCCTGCCGCGGGTAAAGGTCTATGACGATTGCGGGCTTTTCGGCAGCGTGGTCGTCGGACCTGAATCGCTGGCTGAAGGGACGGTCGGGCTTGACCTGGCGGTCGATTCGCAGGGGCGGATACTGGTGCTCGACCCTGTCGCAAAGGCGGTGCGCGTATTCGTGCGGAAGGTGGACGACCGATGAGCGAGATGCAGGATAAAAACCGCAGTCGTCGCAATTTTCTCGGCCTAGTGGTGCGCGGCGCAGCCATTGGGGCCATAGCAGCGGTCTCGTATGTCCTGCTGAAGCGGAACCGTCGCGCCATGCCGGAGCAGAAATGCACTTATCGCGGCTTCTGCAGCGACTGCCGCACCTTCGGCGACTGCGAACTTCCTCAGGCGATGACCATCAAACGCGGACCACGAATTGCACGAATTACTACGAATGACACGAATAAAAACAAGCCCGCAGGGTCCTTCGGATAATTCGTGTAATTCGTCCCAATTCGTGTAATTCGTGAAACAGGGATGGCTAAATAATGAGCGAGCAGGAAAAACAAGAGGGTCTGACGAGGCGCGAGTTTATCGGAAAGGGCGTTCGCGGCGCCATGCTGGTCGGGCTGGGCGCGGCCACGGGCGGGCTTGTCGCCCGAAGCGGAAGCGGAAAGACCGTCTGGCAGACCGACCCGGACAAGTGCATCGCCTGCGGAAACTGTGCGACGGCATGCGTCTTAAAACCATCCGCCGTCAAGTGCGTCCACGCCTTCGACGTCTGCTACTACTGCGAGAAATGTTTCGGGTATTACGACCTTCGTGCAACCGACCTGAAGACCGGGGCGGAAAATCAACTCTGCCCGACCGGGTCGATCCGGCGAAAAGTGGTCCAAAAACCCCTGTACGAGTACAGCATCGACGAGCAGTTGTGCATCGGATGTGGAAAGTGCGTCAAGGGGTGCGTAACGTACGGCGGGGGCGCGTTTTTTCTCCAGGTCCGCCACGACCGCTGCCTGAACTGCAATGAATGCGCAATCGCCGCAGCCTGTCCCGCCGGCGCGTTCAGACGGGTCCCTGCCGAGAGGCCATACCTGCTTCGGAGCAAACACCCAAAGAAGGATAACCGGACTTGAAACACATATTCGTTTTTCTGTCCATCCTGTTTGTACTGTCAGCCGGCCCCGGCTTGGTCTGGGCAGCCGACGAGGGCCGGCCCGCCAACGCAGACCTGCCCGACTGGTACAAGTTGCCCGAAACGACCGCGCCCGCTCCGAAAAGCGTCGCGAGCGATTACATTGACACTGCCGTGCTGGCGGCGGCGATGGCGCTGGCTGCGTACCTGGCGCTGAAGAGGCGTTCGAGACGCGGGCTGATTGTGCTGACGTTCTTTTCGCTGTTTTATTTCGGCTTCTGGCGAGGAGGGTGCGTCTGCCCCATCGGGTCGATACAGAATGTTACGCTGGGCTTATTCGACAGCGCATATATCGTACCGGCGGCGATCATAGCCTTCTTCGCCCTTCCGCTTATATTCGCCCTGTTCTTCGGGAGGGTGTTTTGTTCATCCGTCTGCCCGCTTGGAGCGATACAGGACGTCGTGCTGCTCCGTCCGGTCAAGGTTCCCTCGTGGCTTGAACGCGCCCTGGGACTGTTTCCTTATGTCTATCTTGGCCTGGCGGTCCTTCTGGCGGCCACCGGCAGCGCATTTATCATCTGCCGGTTCGACCCGTTCGTTTCGTTCTTCCGCCTTGTTCCTCTTTCCAGATTGCCAGCCGGCAATTGGCAATTATTGGTTGGCGGCGGACGGTCAAATCTCCTTGTGCTTGGCGCATGCGTGTTGCTGATAAGCGTTTTCATCGGAAGGGTTTATTGCCGGTTCGTTTGTCCGTATGGGGCATTGCTCGGAATATTAAGCCGATTTTCACGTTGGCGCGTAACCATCACGCCGGATGAGTGCATTCAGTGCCGCCTGTGCGAGGACGCATGCCCGTTCGGGGCGATAAACGAACCGACCCGTCGCAAGAACGTCAGCCGGAGCGAAGGTAAAGGCCTGCTGGCGGCGATGATACTCCTGCTGCCCGTGATGGTAGTCGCCGGAGCATGGATTGGCGGGAAGGTCTCGCCCGCCCTGTCCCGTGGGAACCCGACGGTCAGCCTGGCCGAACGCATCCGGGACGAAGAGACGGGAAAAGTCAAAGGAACCACCGACGCCGGCGAGGCATTCCGCAGCAGCAGAAGACCGCCGGCGGAACTCTACGCGGAGGCCTCGTTCATCCGTCGGAAATTTCACCTCGGAGGCTGGCTTCTCGGCGGATTCGTCGGACTCGTCGTGATGTTGAAATTGATTCGACTTTCCGTCCGGCGGAAGAGGACTGATTACGAGGCCGACCCCGCCGCATGCCTTGCCTGTGGGCGATGCTTCGCCTCCTGCCCGCGAGAGCAGGCAAGATTGAAGCGAATCAGGGATTGAGGTTGAATTGCTAAATAAACTCGCTATTCAGCGGAACGTCCCGCCGGGAAGGTCAATAAAGAGAGCGGGATTACAGGGATTTTAAGATTACAGGGATTTTTCT
>CAYUYD010000080.1:0-555 GCA_964449105.1 uncultured Planctomycetaceae bacterium
TCCGCATCCCGCACATTATCGATCCGGAATTCCGGCAGATCGGTGTTCATGCAGGGGTAAAGTGCCCCATCCGCATCAAGCAGACAGGTCTGAAGCCCCGTGCCGCAAGACCGCCGCCGGGTTGAATGGGCGCAGGTGTAAGCCATGACCGACAGGCAGTCCCTGCCGGCAAGTTTTCGTAGTTCAGGCCGGCGCTTGAAGATCGAAAACGCCGTGAGGATCATCTCCGCCACAGGTACCGGCTGGAACACCTCGCCGGCTGCTCCGCCCATACGCTTCAGCGGGATAAACCGGGCCTCGTTGACGCCAAGGGAACCGGCGAATTCGTAAAATTCCTCAGGATGGGCGAAGTTGCCGCGATGGCAGACGAGGCTGATAATTGTATGAACGTCATTGGAAACCAGCGTGCGAATTCCCTTCATAGCCCTGTCAAAAGAGCCTCGTCCTCGCCCCGCGTCGTTAATCTCAGAGGTGTGGCCGTCGATGGAAACCTGAACATGAAGCCCCGTCTTCCGCGCCCGCCAGGCGAAATCGGCCGTAATCAGCGTGCCGTTC
>CAYUYD010000080.1:565-2262 GCA_964449105.1 uncultured Planctomycetaceae bacterium
GTGGAGACCAGCGTCTCAAAGCCCTGCCGGCTAGCGTATTCGGCAACGGTCAGCAATTTCTCCGCTTGCAGCAGCGGCTCGCCGCCGAGAATAATCAGCGTAGGCCGGGCCGAGAGAAACTGCTGGGTCGCACCGAGGAAACGGATAATTCCCTCGGCGGTCAGTTCACCGTCGTCGCTGCGTGTCAGTCGATCCAGACCGTAGCAGAACAAGCATCTCATATTGCATCGTCGGGTCAGATTTATGGTAACATTCTCCAGCAGAGCGGGGACAAACGGCCTCTCCGGCGGCGAGACATCCGAACGACGGGTGTCACGGAGAACACCCAGCCGGCCAAGCCTGCGCAACTGGCGGGAAATCTCGCGCCGTTGCCGACGCGAGAGACCGCACCGGGCAAGGGCAGCCTTCAGCGTCTCCCGACCGTCAATCTTCAAAAGAAACTCATAAAACTCGCCATCCATGACCATCCAGTGAGGGATGTCCTTCCAGATCAGCAGTTGTCGGTCGCCCCGCGCCTCGGCATAGTCCGCCGGCCTGATCTTCAAATGCGCTTTGCCTTCAACCGCCAACATTGTGGCTTCGTTACCCATCCTGACCTTACTTTGCCTTATTGATAATCTCTTGAAGCCGGTTCACGTACTTTTCCAGCGCCTTTCTGCCTTTCGCGGTGATGGCCAGTGTCGTCTGGGGTTTTTTGCCTTTGAAGGCCTTGTGAATCCCGATGTACCCGGCGCGTTCAAGTGCAACGGCGTGCGTCGAAAGGTTCCCGTCGGTCAGGCCAAGTTCAACCTTGATCTCGTTGAACCCCAGGCTCTCGACACCCGCCAGAGTCGCCATAATCGCCAGGCGAGTCCGCTGGTGTATCACCTCGTCAATCAGATTGACCGCCTTATCCTTCGACACAATCTTGTTTCCAAAGCCGCGAACAACGCGAACCCAAAAGTCTTAAAAATTTCGTGTAATTTGTGCAATTCGTGGACTTATTTCATCCGTGTAATCTGTGTAATCCGTGGACTCACCCGCCATGTCGTATCCATACGATGATGCCGTAAATAATGTGGAATCCGCCGAAGGTTACGCCGAGCGTGAAATACGGAGCCGTACCTTCCCGAAAACCCAACGTGAATCCCTCCAGCGGTGTTGTTATGCCGGGAATGTTGTACTGAAAGAAGGCCCCGGCAATCAGTCCTGCGATGATGAAGGCAGCACCCATGAATCGTACCTCGCGGGGGCTGAACTCGCCCAGTTGCCATAGGGCTACGCCGTAGAAGAGCATCCAGATAGCCGGTATCAGCCCCCACTGGTTAGGCCCGATGCCGTCGTACCAACGGTACATAATCGCCAGCGTCAGCCCGACGCCCGCGACGAACGGCGGAAGGATGGTCAGTGCGATTCGTTTCTTTACGCTGGACCAGAACGGCATGTTTTGTTTGCGTTCCCGCAGGCGGGTCAGGACCAGCACGCCCACCAGGGTTACCAGAAACACACCCGCCCAGACGCCCATATTAATCCACATTGACGTTTCCGGGTCATATCGGCACCAGAAATACCGATCCGCCGCCAGACCGGCCAAGGCTGCACACCCTGCCAGGACGCCGGAAAGCCCGCTCATGGTCGAATAGCGGATGGGACGCTCCATCAACTGGCGAATAACTTTCAGTTCCTCGGCTGCTCTGTTCGTGTCCATCGGCGATTAC
>CAYUYD010000080.1:2272-9532 GCA_964449105.1 uncultured Planctomycetaceae bacterium
CCTGCTTTAGCACCACCTTTTACTTTGCTCTACAAAGTACTTTGCCATAATGAAGGAGAAAAGTCAAGGATTTTCTGAAAATTTTTGTCGGGATTTACCAGTTCGATGAGAGGGTATTGAGAATGCAATAATAAGACTTATACTACTCTTTTATCTTTGTGAACTTTGTGTTCTTTGTGGTTCAAGGGTTTTTCAGGCTGAGGAGTTTCTACGATGGAATGCAAGAAAGAGCAAAACCTCAAGCGATGCAACTGCACCTACCCCTGCGGCAAGAAAGGCGTCTGCTGCGACTGCCTCTCCTATCACCTGTCCAGCCGGCAACTTCCAGCCTGCTGCTTCCCCGATGAGGTCGAAAAAACCTACGACCGGTCATTCAAAGCCTTCGCAAAGGCGTGGGGGCTATAACGATTGCGGAAGAATGAGCGTTCGTTACTTCGGGTTTGGCACGAAGGTTCCGCGGCAGCGCTTGAGGTAATCCAGGGCTGCGACCTGCCCGGTCATCTCCAACTCGTCGCGATAGACCGGATCGTGCCAGCCCTCAATGTCGATACTTCCGACGAACCCGCCGCGGCGCAATTCGGAGATTATGTCCGTCCAGTTACTGTCGCCGAATCCGGGCGTGCGGTGGAAGGCAAATTGTTCCGCCCCTCCGATGCCGTGCCGTCGGACCACGTCCCAATAGATCGTGGCGTCTTTACCGTGGACATGGAAAATTTTACCGACCCACCGGCGCAGCTGCGGCATGGGGTCAATCAGTTCGACCATCTGGTGGCAGGGTTCCCATTCCAGGCCGATGTTGTCGGCCGGAAGGGCATCGAACATCCGTTCCCAAGCGTCGGGGCCGTGAGCGATGTTATACCCGCCGCGATTCCAGTCCCCGCGCATCTGGCAGTTTTCGAAGGCGATTCGAACGCCCCTGTCGGCGGCTCGCTTTGCCATCGGCCCGAAAAACCTCTTGTACGCCGGGAGCGAATCGGGGATCGGCTTGTCGGTAATCCGCCCGGTGAAGCCGCATACGAGGTCGCAGCCGAAAAGGCCCGCCGAGTCGATCATCTTTCGCCAGGTCTTTCGCGTGAGTTCGTAGTTCTCGGCGTTCCGGTCCAGCGGGTTGCCGTAGATGCCCAGGCTGCTGACGACCGCGCCGGAATCGGCCAGGACATCCTTTACCCTGCGGGCGAGCGCCGGGAGATTCACACCGCCCAGCGTCTGCCAAAAGTTGATCTGGAACGATTCAAACCCATGCGGAATTATCTGCCGGATGTATTCGGCGGTCGCCCCGCCCTTGCCGGCCATAGCGCCGATGCGAATGTTGTCCTGGGACATTTCATATTCCTTTTCTGAAAAGCGGTTACATTACGCGTACGGGTACGCGCCTGTCTTTGCTTGAGGAGTCAAGCGCCGCGAAGACCATCGCCAGCGACTTAATGTTATCTGTGCACTCGGTTTGTGGCCGTCGGCCTGTGCGGAGGAATCGCAGCATCTCCCGCAGCGCGTGGTGCATACCTTCGAACTTCACATCTGCCGAGGGAATTCTGATATCCTTCAAGGGGCGATTAAGGCCTGTCTTTCCCGCCACGACCTGTCCGGTCGGCTCGGCGTCGTTCTCGCATAGCAGCGTGCCCTTATCGCCGACGAATCGCCAGTCGCCGTTCCAACTGGTGTGGCATCCTTCGGCACACCAACTTCCGCGGTAGGTGAAGATCACCCCGTCGGTCATCTCGAAGATGCAACTGGCAGCGGCATCACCGGCGTACCACGAACCTTTCGGGTTGAACTCCATCGCGTACACGGCAATGGGATCGGCGCCCGTTATGAACCGCGCCAGGTCGAAGTGGTGAATCGCCATGTCGAGGATCAGCGGGCTGGGCATCTCGTCGCGGAATCCGCCGAAGTGCGCCCCGATGTAGAAGTCGCAGTTGATCGTTGTCAGCGCACCGATCTTCCCGCCGGTTACCGCCCGCTTCGCTTTTTCGTGCCGCGTGAGCCAGCGGCGCGACTGGCTGACCATGTACAACCGGCCGGTCTTTTCAGCGACCCGGACCATCCGCCGGGCCTCGGCCATGCTCGACGCCATCGGCTTCTCGCCGATCACGTGGCAGCCTGCCCGCAGCGCCGTGCAGGTAACGGAGCAGTGCGCCTCAGGCACCGTCAGGTCGAGGACGAAATCCGGCTGCGCCTTTTTTATCGCCCTGCCCAGATCGGTCGAAGCATCCGCCTCCAGGCCGAACTCCTTGATACGTCCACGGGCGGCGTCGATGTTCAAATCGACCACCCCGACAACGTCCACCTTTTCTTTCAACAGGATCGGAAACCACGTCTCTGATATCCACCCGGCGCCAACAACCACTGTCTTCGGTAGTCTCATCGGATCATTACTCCTTTGCATTTATCTCGAACAGGCCAGCCTCTTTCGCATCGTCGCGTGGCGTGTATTTGACGCCGAGGTGTTCGTATGCCTTGATGGTGGTCAGTCTTCCCCGGCGGGTGCGGGCGAGGAAACCTATCTGGAGGAGGAACGGTTCGACCACATCAACCAGCGTGTCGGTCTCTTCGCCGAGCGTGGCGGCGACGGCCTCGATTCCCACAGGCCCGCCTCGGTAGGTTTCGATGATGACGCGGATGAACTGGCGGTCCAGTTCGTCCAGGCCCAGTTCGTCGATGCCTTCGAGTTTCAGCGCCGCCTCGACGGCTTCAACCGTCAGCCTGCCGTCGCCTTTGACCTGTGCGTAATCCCGGCATCGGCGGAGGAGGCGATTGGCGATCCTCGGCGTACCGCGGGCGCGCCGGCTCATCGCGACCAGCGCTTCGGCCTCGCAGGATAACTCCAGCATCGCCGCAGACATCTCCAGCCTCTTCAGCAGGTCGGCGTCGGACCAGAAATCCAGGTGGTGGGCGATGCCGAACCGCGTCCGCAGCGGCGGAGACAGCATCCCGGCGCGGGTCGTCGCGCCGATGAGCGTGAAGGGTTTGAGCGGCAGGTTAATCGTCCGGCTGTGCATCCCGGAATCCACAATGAAATCGACCTTGAACTCCTCCATCGCCGGGTAGATGTACTCCTCGACTGCCGCCGACAGGCGGTGAATCTCGTCGATGAACAACACGTCGGAGGCTTCGAGGTTGGTGAGGATTCCGATCAGATCTCCGGGGCGGGTCAGTGCCGGGCCTGAGGTAACCTTGATAGTCGCAGCCATTTCGTGCGCGATGACGTAGGCGAGCGTGGTTTTTCCCAGTCCCGGAGGCCCGTGGAGAAGGACGTGCTCCATCGGCTCGCCTCGCCCGCGAGCGGCGGCGACGGCGATGCGAATCTTCTCCATCAGTTCCGGTGATCCGATGCACTCATCCAGCCGGCGCGGACGCAGGGTAATGTTGAACTGCTCGTCGTCGGCGCCGGTCGATTCGGTGGTAATTATCTTCTGTCGTGCCATTTCCTTTCCGTTTACCCGCTTCGCGTCATTTTATCAAGAATCCCCGCAATCGGCGCGATAGCCACATCGACCACGCCACGAACCATAGTCGTGTACACCACGAAGGTTCCCGCCGGTGAAATCTGCGGGTGCGGGTCGAGGTGGTATGGGTCTCTGGGCATCGGCGGCTGGGGCATCGCGGTAACGATATTCACCTCCCGCTGCTGTTGGCGGTCGAAGAACTTCACCTGGCGGGGCGTTCGGTCCCACTTGTACGGCGACTCGTCGGCGCACCAGAACCGCCTGGCCGCGTCGCAGTGAGTGTGGCATAACGGGCCTGGCCAGACGAGTCGGAGCTGCCGGTCGGTCAGGTCGTACTCGTACGCCCCTTCCTCGTAATCGGTCCAGCAGATGAGTCCGTCGGCGGACCACCACTCGTGGCTGATCGCACTGCCGTGGTTGAACCAGAGATTCGGCGCCAGCGGCTCGAAAAGCGTCTGCTTAACGTCCATGATCCAGGTGCGAAGGTCATAACCGATGTATCGCCCGCTGATCGGGTCACGCCACCAGTCCTGGGCGATCAGGAACAGGTCCGGATCGACCGGCGAAAACTGGGCGTGGTTGTAGTTCTGGCCAAAGTCGTGAAGGACTTTCACTTCGCCTTTCCGCTGATCGCCGACGGCAATGAACCATTGATTTCCAATTTCACCGTCCAGCAGGAAGTATTTCCCGTCGGCCGAGAGTGTCAGGTGCGTGGCCAAGCGGGTAAGTCGCCGCCTGGCGATGTATTCCTCGCTCAATGTGCAGATGCAGGTTACCTCGCCGCCGACCGACACCCGCCATACGGAAGGCCCGGAGCAGAAATACGCGGCATCGCCCTCCGGAGCGACCATCGGGCTTTTACTCGTAAAGGATGCCGTCGGAAACAGGTGAATCTTCGGATCCACTGCGTCCATGCTGACGACGCCGAGAACCGTGTGCGGGTTGGGCGGGAAGGCTGCGTAGAACCATAGCCACTTCTCATCCGCCGACAGGCTCGGATTCGTAAAGTAGAACGACTGCTGGACCGGCGCGACCCGCTTGGTGAGGATGTAACTGTCAATGCCGCTTTTCGGGTCGGTCCACTTCTCAAAGAAAGGATGTTTCGACAGCATGGTTATCACGCGCCTCCCGCCTTCAACCGGTACACCTTCTGAATAATCTCTTCGGGTGATTGCAATTCCGGCGCGACGGCGATAACGCGTTCGACAAGAGCGGCTGCGTCTGCGCGACGCTCGCCGAGTTGGACCAGCACGGCGATTGCTTCAGTGGCGGACTCGGAGAACTCGGCCTCGACTGCCGGCACCAGTTCGCCGGCGAAATCGTCCACTTTCCCGCTCAATTCCACGATAATCTGCTCCGCCGTTCGCCGACCTATCTCCGGCAGGGCGATAAGGAATTTCGCGTCCTTGTTTGCAATGGCGGCGGCGACCTCGACCGGCGGGCGGACCAGTGCGCGCAGTGCCTTGCGCAAGCCGATGCCCTTGACCGTGGTGAACAGGCGGAAGAAATCGCGGTCGGTCTCCGTCAGGAAGCCGATTAACCTCGGCACCTGCGAGCCATGGGACGGGTCGCCTTCGAGGTGATGGATCGTATGCAGAACGATATCCTGCCCGAGACGCCGCCTGAGCCGCTCGGCGTCGCAGGCCGGTACGAGCACCTCATACCACAGCCCGCCGCCGATGTCGATTAACACCGACGGGCCGGTAACCTCTTCCAATCTGCCTGATATACGCGCGATCATAGTCCACAGATTACAGTCCACGGATTACACGGAACTCAAAATAGCCCACAAATTACACGAATTACACTAATTTTTTGTTTTCTCAAAGAAGATTCGTAAAATTCGTGGACTGCCTTCCCGCGCACAGTGCGATGGCCAGCGCGTCGGCGACATCCGCCGGCTGGGGTAATTCCTTCAATTTGAAAACGGTCTGTATCGCCCGCTGGACCTGTTGCTTCGACGCATGGCCGTTGCCGGTTATCGACCGCTTTATCGTTGTGGCCGGCAGGTCACGAACCGCCACACCGGCAGCAGAGCACGCTAACAATATCGCTCCGCGGGCGTGGCCCATAAGTATGGCTGTAGCGGGGTGACGGTAATGGGCGTAGAGTTTCTCGACGGCGGCGAGGTCGGGCTTCAGCTCGGCGAGAATTTCCGTCAGGTCGGCGTGGATTTGCGCAATTCGCTCGGCCAGGTCCGCCTTTGCGTCGGTCTGGATGGTGCCCGCCTCGGCAATCACCGGCTCGCGCCGCTTGAAATCGACGGCTGCGTATCCGGTAACGTTCAGACCCGGATCAATACCAAGAATGCGATATATCTTGCCGGTGCTCAATCGGAACTTTCGTCTTCGCCGAGTGCTTCCAGGTCGGCTTGGTCCTGCCGACGGCCGACAGCCCTTTTGTTTCTCACGAGATCATTGCGCCCGAGAAAAAAGACCGGGACTTCGGCGCACTTACCGGACACCTTCTTCGCCCACGCTTCGAGCCATGATACTCCGTCAATCGACGTGATAATATCGACACGGACGGGAGGATGCCCCAACTGCACGACCTGATTGGGCATTGCGAAGTCGTCCTCCGAAAGGTCCAGGGAGCCGAAGCCGAATTCTTCGAGGGCCGAGAGGACCCGCCCTGCATTTTCCCGGTCCGGGCGTACAAACAGGTCCAGGTCTCCCGTGTAACGGGGGGCGCCGTGAAACGCCAGAGCGTATCCGCCGACGACAACAAATTCGATGCCGTTAGCGACGAATAACTCTAACAACTCTTTGAAGTCTTTTGGTATGTCGTCCATGTCGCTGTGCCCGAAAAAAATCGACGGCATTGACACGTTCTTCCGGCGTCCGGCCCAGCCAGTATTGCAAATCCTCTTTGACGCCGGACCTGTCGTGCAGGCCTCTCTTGGTAATGACCTTTTCGATCATAACGTAAGTATCCGCAATGTCTCAAATGAAGTAAAGGCTTATAGCGGCCACAAACACCACGACAGCGCCGCTATGGCCCCATGCTGGTGAGGCGCACGCCACCATCCGGATAATCCTTCACTTCATAGCCTGCTTGCTCGAGTTCCGTGCGTATCAGGTCGCCAAGAGCATAATTCCCTTCTTTTCGAGCATTGAAGCGGCGCACAAGGAGGACTTCGGTTAACTCCCAAACCTGTTTGTCGAGATTCGAGTACGCCTGATCGTCAGTAGCCCCCCGCCTTTGCCGGATGATTTTCTGCAATTTTGCGCCGATTACCTTAACATCTTCCTGGATATATTGTTGGTAAGTCCGGTTCTCGATGAGTTTTTCAATCTCATCTTTGGAGATCGACAGTTCGTCTTCTTCCATTTCCGCCATGCCCAGGCCAAGAACCTCATCCATAGCCAGGAGTGTGGCATAGACCCTGCCTTTGTCGGCATCGGCGTCCTTCAGCATCCCCCACATCGCAGCCAGCGCCTGCGGCATGTTAAGGTCATCCTCTGCAGCCGACCGGAACGCACCAATATGGGTCTCGATGGGGCTTTGGCTGCCGCTGTAGTGTTTCCTGGTCTCCAGGACCACCCGCTTCAGCCGGCTGCAGGCGTTTGCCGCCGATTCCAGCCCGTCCCACGTAAAGGACAGTTGCTGACGATAATGAGCGCCGAGAAGGAAATAACGGTATGCCGACGGTTCGAAACCGCGACGTGAAAGAACATCCAGCATAAGGAATTCGCCGCTGGACTTGGACATTCTTTCGCCTCCGCCGGTCTCGGCGTTTTTCGGGATGGTCAGAAATTCCCCGTTCACCCACCAGTTGACCCACTTATGGCGCAGTGCGCTTTCGGACTGGGGG
>CAYUYD010000081.1:0-9484 GCA_964449105.1 uncultured Planctomycetaceae bacterium
GCCATGCGGGGGTTTCAACCTTCAATGGGCCTTCGCCGGTGGGTGGTTGGCGGGTAAATCCGCCGCCCGGCCATGAGCGCCATGAGTACAGAGAGCGTGGTTCAGGGCTCCACCGGCGCAGCACAAAACTTCGGTCACCCCGGCTGCGATGGGAAATGCTTCCCCCTCGCCCCCTTGCAGGTTCGACTCGATGCAACAAGAAGCCTCAAATGAAGAAGGCTACACGCCGTAGCCTTCTTCATCTGAAAACCTCTGCGTTTCGAACAGATCTAAAATTGAGCGCCAGGACCCCTCGTGCAGCACGGGCCTGCGCCTTACGTGCTAGTAGCGTCGGCCGCCGCCACCACTGCCGCCACGGTCACTGCCGCCGCGACTACCGCCGCGACTGCCGCCACCACCGCCACCGCCGAACCCGCCGCCTCGGCCGCCACGGCCGCCACCGCCGGAATCTTCACGCGGTCTGGCTTCATTGACCTTCAGCGCCCGACCGCCGTGATCCTTGCCGTCGAGGGCTGCCATTGCCGCCTTGGCGCCTTCATCGTCCATTTCCACAAAACCAAAGCCCTTGCTCCGACCGGCCATTCGGTCCTGGATCACCTGGGCGCTCTGGACGGTTCCGAACTCCGCGAACATCTGCTCGAGGTCCGCATCGCTCACATCGTAACCTAGATTCCCTACATACAGTTTCTTCGACATCTCTGATTCTCCTGCCTGTTCCGGCATGGCTGACCCACTTTTTTCTTTCCGGGTCACGTGCGAAAGAGGCCTTCGTTAGGCCTGTCTGGTTGGGACTCTCAACCAAGGTAGTCCGCCAGCGTGAACATAAGACTCGATTCGCTCATTCAAGTCAAGAAAAAAATAATTCCCTTACATCTCCGGCGACCTTCAGAAAATCGCCTAAAGAATTAGCGGCAATCGACCGGCGGGAGTTAAGTAACCGGCTACGTCTTCCCGCCCCGGCGCTTGGCGCGCCGTGGCGCATTAGGCGAGACCAGCATGAAATGCATTTTGAGCCGCTCGGCATCGGTCCGTGGCACCGGAATCGGTCGCCCCTGCGGGTCGATTCCTGCGTAATACATTGCCGCAGCAACCGTTCCGGGCAGAGGGATGAAACACTGAACCTGCTGCGGCTTCCAGCCACGCCTGGCGAGCCAGTCGGCCAGATGCTCCATATCCGATTCCGAGCAGCCGGGGAAGGCCGTCATAAGATACGGCACGACGTACTGCCGTTTGCCGGCCCGCCGCG
The DNA here is from genome assembly GCA_964449105.1 of uncultured Planctomycetaceae bacterium. Lineage (GTDB taxonomy): Bacteria > Planctomycetota > Phycisphaerae > SM23-33 > SM23-33 > JAUWNJ01. The sequence continues at coordinate 1,247 of CAYUYD010000081.1, forward strand.
ACTGCTCCTGGAATATCTCCAGGAACCGTTCGAATACCTCCACGTCGGGCTTGCGCATCAGTTTCAGCACGCTGTTGCTGACGTGCTCGGGGGCGATCTTCAACTGCCCGCCGACAAACTCTCCGATAAGTGTCTTGAGGTACTCCGGCGATTCCATCGCCAGGTCGAAGCGGACGCCGCTGGCGATCCGAACGTGCCTGACCCCCGGCAGACGCGCGACAGACCGCATCAGCCTTGCAAGGGCGACCTGGTCGGCTTTGAAGTTACGGCATATCGACGGAAACAGGCAACTTGCCCGCCGGCAGCAGGACGGGTCGCCGATGCACCGTGCGCCCCACATGTTGGCGCTGGGTCCCCCGATGTCGTTGATGCCGCCCGTCCATCGCGGATGCTCGGCGAGGCGCTTGACCTCGGCGAGAACCGACCCGGAACTGCGCGACCGGATGCGCCGACCCTGGTGCAGCGACAGCGTGCAGAACGAGCAGCCGCCGCCGCAGCCGCGATGGCTGGTAACACTGAAGCGGATCATATCGGCTGCGGGAATCGGCTCGGAATACGACGGGTGCGGCTCGCGCGTGAAAGGCAGGGCGTACAGGCGGTCCAACTCCTTCGTGGTCAGGTGCGCCGGCGGCGAGATGACCAGCCATCGGCCTTCGACGGCCTGGACGGCCCACGTCGCCCCCTGGTGAACCTGCCGCTCCAGCGCCAGCGTCGCTTCCATAAGTTTTCCGGGGTCGGCCAGAATGTCTTCATGCGACGGCAGATGCACTACCGGCGCGCCGGGCGGAATATCCTCAGGCCGGCCGACGAAGACCGCGCCGGGAACGCCGACAAAAGGCGACGACGGGCCGGCAGTTGCACCGCTTGTTCCCATCTTGCGGAACACTTCCGCCGCCGCCAGGATCGACTGCTCTGCCATACCGTACAGCAGCACCGAGGCCTTGCTGTCCAGCAGCACCGACCGCCGGAGCTTGTCGGTCCAGAAATCGTAGTGCGTGATGCGGCGAAGGGAGGCCTCGACGCCTCCGGTAACAATTGGCAGCCCGGGAAACGCCTGCTTGACCAGCGACGCGTACACGATGCAGGCGCGGTTCGGCCGTGCGCCCGCCCGCCCGCCGGGCGTGTAGGCGTCGTCGCTGCGCTTTTTGCGAAAGGCTGTGTAGTGCGCTACCATGGAGTCCAGCGCCCCCGCCGTTACGCCCGCGAAAAGCAGCGGCCGGCCCATTGAGGCCACGTCGTCAGTCCGGTCCCAGCGAGGCTGGGCCGCTATCCCGACCCGGTACCCGTTCGACGCCAGCCACCTGCCAAGCAGCGCCGCGCCAAACGACGGGTGGTCCACATACGCGTCGCCGCTGATCAGCAGGATATCCAGTTCATCCCATCCCAGACGATCCATATCGGCGCGGCATATCGGCAGGAAGTCCGCACCGGCGGATCGTGCCGACCGGCGACCGCTGCCACGGGAATGGGTTTTTGTGCTGCCCATCGCGTCGTCCAAAAAGGAGAAGGTGGGTCATCGGCTGCGCCTCGTCCCAGCCTACTCACTTGCCCTTGCGGGCATCGCCCTGGGCTATTATCAATCGCCGCTCCGCGGCTACGATCGGGACTTGCGCCGGCGCACGACCGCGGCCACAATGTAGCCCCACAAGTACGCATTGAGGGGCACAAAGATTACGGCTGTGACGGGAGGGCCGGAAACCCCGATGAACAACATAGAGAGCCACCCAACAGGGAAGCTAAACACCGCGAGTATCACCTCCAGAACGGATGCGAAGACGAGCATTCCCTTGGATGCCATATCGTGATCGACGATGCCACTGGGGAATCTGATCAGAAACGCTACCAGGACCAAACCGACCAGGCCAAGGTTGGCAGTAGCAACCTTGCCTTCGATTCCCATTTTGAACAGACGAAATCGCATCGGATACCTCGATCTGTCGAACTGCCGTTATTCTACCCCAGGGCGATGAAACAGCAAGTCTGTGCACTCGGGGACATAGGTAACACTTTAGGAGAAGGTGGGTCATCGGCTGCGCCTCGACCCAGCCTACTCACTTCGAAGACCTGGGCCCATAGAACTGGTAGTATGTGCACTCGATCCCGCCGTTGTACAATTTCCTGCGCCGGTCGGCAGGCTGGTCCAGAATCCGCTCCAGGTCCAGGTCGGTCAACACGTAGAAGGACCATGTTTTCAGCGTCCGGAATACCACGGGCATCGACTGGTAAATCGCCATCAGATCCGCACTTTGCTCGAGCCGCAGACCATAGGGCGGATTGCATATCACGCAGCCGTACTCTCGCCCCGAAGTCAACTTGTCGAACGCCTGCTGCTGAAAGTGAACATCGCCGGCGACGCCCGCGAGTTCCGCGTGATACATCGCAAGGCTGATCGCTTTCGGTTCGATATCGGTTCCTATGATTCGCAGCGGCAGAGGCGGTTTAATCAGGTCGCGTGCGTTTTCGCGTTCCGTTTCCCAGAGCCGCTCCGGAATCAATCCCCACTCTTCGGCCACAAAACGGCGGTTCAGCCCGGGCGCGATGTTCCGGCCAATCATTGCGGCCTCAATTGGAATCGTTCCGCTTCCGCAGAACGGGTCGATCATCTGGCGGTCGCCTTTCCAGAAACTCAGCTGCACCATAGCCGCCGCGAGGGTCTCCTTAAGTGGAGCAGGTCCTGCGGCCGCACGATATCCGCGCTTGTGCAAACCGGCGCCGGTCGTGTCGATTGTAAGGACGGCGGTATCTTCGCGTATTGCAATTTCGACCGCATATGTCGCCCCCGTTTCGGGCAATTCGGTTACCTTGTGGGAGGCCCGCAACTTTTCAACGATCGCTTTTTTGACGACCTTCTGGCAGGCTGGGACGGATGAGAGTTGGCTCTTGTAACTGCGTCCATCGACGGGGAACTTACCATCAGCCGGAATCCACTGCTGCCAGGGCAAGGCATAGGTGCGGTCGAACAGTTCGCCGAAGTCGCGCGCCTCGAATGAATCGGCGAGAAGCAAAACCCTCTCTGCCGTCCGAAGCCAGAGGTTCGCCCGAACCAATCCCTCAGGCCCGGCACGGAACAGGATGCGCCCGGGAGAAAAAACCTTCGCATCGGAAAAGCCCAGTTCCAGAAGTTCCCGCTTGGCGCACGCCTCCAGGCCGGCTGTTGTTGTCGCAATAAGTCGAAACTCGTCCATATCGCTCACTTCACAAGGATTAAAGGGGATTAAAGGGGTCAGAAATCAACAAAAAGGTTCCCGACCCCTTTAATTCCGGTACTGACACGGCCACAATCTCATTGGTAATCAGTATGGTGTCCCCTGATTTCCTGATTTCGTTAACCCCCTACGGAGTAGGGGGACGGGGGTGGTTTTTCAGGAGCCAGTCGCGATAGTCGCGGTAGAGGACGTTGGCGGCTGGCCAGTTGCTGGTGGTGGAAGACTCGGTCGGGGCCAGAGTGCCTTGGTATCTGTAGATCAGTATAGTGTCGACGAAGGGGCTGAGGCCTTCGATCTGGGTGCGGACGCGGGCGAAGGGCGCTGGGGTGAATTTAGGCAGGGAGAAGGTTTCCATGTCGGCCCAGAGCTTGACCCGGGGCACATCGTCGTGGATCTTGCGGAGGCGGCGGTAGACCCACGGGTCGTCGAAGGCCCCGACGCGGTGGCAGCCGACCTCGTCCTGGTAGGCGATGATGTCGACGTCTATGGCGCGGAGCTGGCGACGGTACTCCTCGTCGTCGGCAACGCATCGCGTCCCGTACGGGGCGATGAGCGTGCGGGCCTTGGGTGTGAGCTCATGAGCCAGCTTGCTGCAATCGGCGACGTAGGCCAGATACCAATCCTTGAAGTGGCCGACGATGCTCGTCTCGTCTGGCCAGTACCAACCGTAGAAGCTGGCGTGACTGGAGTATTTCTTGGCGATCTCGCGGGTGACGGCGCGGCGAATCTCGTCGGCCTTGGCGTCCGTGTGGCTGGACTGGCCCGAGCCGGTGAAACCGTTGCTGACGAAGACCTTGAGGCCGTGCTTGTCGGCGGCAGCCAGGACGGCTTCGAGCGGGTCGGGGGTCTTGCCGGCGGCGCGGGGGATGAGCTCGGAGGAATAGAAGGCCTTGCCGTTCATGGCCACGAAGTGAATGACGAGGTACTCCATACCGAGGTCGTGGCACTCGGCGACCATGTTTTCCCATTGGACGGGCGTGAACTCGGGGGAACTCAGGACGACCCAGGTGCCCTTGATCGGGCGGGTGGGGCTGCTGGGCGAGACGGGGTTGACAAGGAGTTCGTCGGCGAAGAGCCAGCCGCCGGCGTTCTTGGCGCGGACGCGGACGTAGCGGGCCTGCTGGCCCTTGAGCTCGGCCCAATACTCATCGATGTAGGCGCTGGGCTTGCGGTCGAGGGCAGCGAGGGCCGTGGCAACTTTGCGGAATTCTTTGCCATCGGCAGATAGGGCGTATTCGACCTCGGCGGGCATGTAGACGGCGGCGTCTGGCGCCTGGAGGAAGCGCGAGCAGAGTTCGCGGACCTCAACGACCCGCCCGAGGTCGATGACGGCGTCAAGGTCGACGCCCTCGAAGCCCTGCCAGGCGGGGTCGCGGATGGCGGGGGAGGTGGCTAGGAGGCCGTCGGTGAGAGCGGCGGCGCCGGCGGCAGGGTATTGGGGGCTGAAGGGCTTGTCGAGTTTGGTCGGCGCGCCGCGGGCGGCGTGATCGACGCCCGTGGCGGGGCTCGCGAGGGAAGCGGTGTCAACGGCACGGGCGTTGGCGGCGAAAGCGGTCAGAGCTACTGCCAGTGTGGTACATCGGTTCATAGCATTCTCCTCTTGTGCAGAGGTTAAGGGGACAGACGTATTATCTCTGTTCATTTTGTATTCCGTTTTGTTGTTGTTTTTGCCCTTTTCTTTGTCTTTTTCGCTTTTTTCGGTACGGGGCCTGGTTTTACTTATCACTTATCGGGGGACACCATACTGATTTCCAACCTGCCTGCCGGCCGGCAGGTACAGTTTGCCGCCCCGCTGTTCAGCCGGGGCCTGACGGGCCGGAATTTTCCCCGAATCGAACATGACGGCATTATGTTGGCGGCGGTTGCGGCTGCAAGGGAAAAATCGAAGGGCGAAGGGAGTAACTCAACACAATGTTGAAAAATAATCAGCCGTGGAGAACAGAAATTGCTTGAAAATCAAGACAGTCGCTACCTGCTGATGGCTGATTGCTGATGGCTGTATGAAAATGAACTTTAGTTCGCCGGGAAGGATGCGTACAATCACGCAGGAAAAAGGCAAAGCGACGGAGCCAATTCTTAATGCCCGCAATAAGCGTATTATCGGCGCATCTGGTCAACAAGATTGCCGCCGGCGAGGTCGTCGAGCGGCCGGCCAGCGTGGTCAAGGAAATTGTCGAAAACGCCCTTGACGCCGGGGCGTCGGCCATCGACATCACCGTCGAAGACGGAGGCAGGCGGATGATCTCCGTCCGCGATAACGGTTCCGGCATGGGCGCCGATGACCTGTCGCTCGCCTTTTCGTCGCACGCCACCAGCAAGATTTCCGAGGAGGAGGACCTGTTCAACATTCGCACGATGGGGTTTCGCGGCGAGGCGCTGGCGTCGATATCGGCTGTGGCGCACGTCCACGCCGTTACCCGCCGGCGGGACTCGCAGGACAACATCGGTTTTGAGATTCGCGCCGAAGGCGAAACCATCGGCCCGGTCCGCCCTGCGCCGGCATCGGCAGGGGGAACCACAATTACGGTGCGCGACCTGTTCTTCAACACGCCGGGGCGACGAAAGTTCATGCGAACGGCCAATACGGAATTCGGGCACATCGTCGCACAGTTGACCCGCCTGGCGCTGCCGAACTGCAACGCAGCCTTCAGCCTGACGCATAACGACCGGCTCGTGCACCGCCTTGGGGAGCATCAGCCGCTTCGCAGCCGAATCGCCGAACTGCTCGGAGCGGAACTGGCACAGTCGCTTATCGAACTGAACAGCAGGGAAACCGCGGTAAAAATCACCGGAATGATCGCCCCGCCGCACCAGGCACGGACCTCGACCCGATGGCAGTATTTCTTCATCAACGGGCGATACGTCCGCGACCGCCTCCTTGCACACGCATTGAAGGAGGCATATCGAGGCCTGATCGAACCGTCCAGGGCGCCGGCCGCCATAATCTTTATTGAAATGGACCCGTCCGAAATCGACGTCAACGTCCACCCGACGAAGATCGAGGTTCGCTTCCGCAACGGTCAGTTCGTTCATTCGCAACTTCTGGCTGCATTGAGAGAGACGCTCAACAAGGCGGACATCGCCCCGTCTGTCGATATAGGACCAGCCGGAGCGCCCGACGACAAACGACGCGAATCGCTAAAGCAGGCGATGGCCGACTTTTTCAAATCAGGCCCGGAGGCGATGAACCGTCACGGGCCTGATTTCCAGCCTGCACGGGCTGGACAATACGCCCCTGCCGACTTTTGCCGATCCCCAGCCGCGTTACAGGGATACGCCGGAGCACCGTTCCGCCAGCAGCCGATTACTCATGCCGAGGAGGCGTTTTCCGAAGAACTCTCGCAGAGTCCGTTGGACTGCGAGCAGGCGCCGAGCCGCTTCCCGCCACGCGCCTTGCAAATACACAATGCCTACATCGTAACGACCACAAACGACGGATTGGCAATCATTGACCAGCACGCACTGCACGAAAGAATCATATTCGATGAACTGAAGAACCGCCTTTCGAACGGCAGACTGACATCGCAGCGATTGCTGATTCCCGAAACGGTCGAGGTCGGTCAGGCCGACAAGGCCGTCCTGTCCGAACGGGCCGATATGCTGGAGCGTTTCGGCCTGGACATCAGCGAGTTCGGCCCGGGCAGCGTAGCGATCCACGCCCTTCCGAGCCTGCTTGTCGAAAGGCATGTCCCCGCCGTCGAGTTCGTGCGGGACCTGCTGGAAACGCTGGCGGAACACCCCTCTGCCGGCGGCGATGAACTGCTCGATTGCATCCTGGCGACAATGGCATGCAAGGCCGCTGTAAAGGCCGGCGAAAGCCTCACGGACGACGAGATTGATTCGCTCCTTGCTGCGAGGCGAAAAGAGGTGGAAAACTTGGCCTCATGCCCCCATGGTCGGCCTACCACGCTGAGACTGACGCTGGCGGAACTTGAAAAACAGTTCAAACGAACATAAATAAGCCGACTCCGACAACAAAGGCGGATATATTGCAGGCCGAGGCTTTCGCGTTATACTAACTTCGTGTAATTCGTCGTAATTCGTGAAATTCGTGTATACGAAAGGGACCAATCATGAAACGCTCAATACCGGTTTTTTGTTGTGCCTTTGTCGCGTGTGCCGTTCTTTCCGGATGCACCGCCGACCAGAATGCACGAATGCTGCTCGAACAGAACACCACCTTCGGCAAGATGAATGAACTGGTCGTCGGTTCGTCGGAACAATTGGTGAAAAACGGGAATATCTCCGCCGCCCGGCTGTACACCATGCCCGATAAGATCAAGATTGACCTGTGGATTTACAAGGCCGACCCGAAAACCACCGCCCGCGGAACGGTCCTTGTCCTGCATGGGCTGGGCGACAGCAAGGTTACTTATATGAGCATGGCGAAGATGCTGGCGCAGAAAGGCTTCGACGTGGTGCTGACGGACCTCCGCGCACACGGCAGGAGTACCGGAAAGATAACAACCTTCGGCGCGCTGGAGAAGTTGGACCAGAAACGCGTTATTGACGAACTATATAAGGAAAAGGCCGTCTCCGAGCCGCTGTACGTCTTCGGCTTCGACCTGGGCGGGTCCGTGGCGATCCAGTACGCCGCGATTGACCCTCGCGTCCAGGGTGTTCTGGCAATGGCGCCCTACCTCGATATGCAGACCATTTGCCGGAAACTCCTTCCTCTGCTCAGCGACGAGGATTTCCAAAAGGCGATCGTCCGGGCAGGAGAAATCGGCAAGTTCGACCCGAACGACGCCTCGGCGCTTAAGGCGATTACAACGGTCCGATGCCCCGTCCTGCTGTCCCACGGGAAATTCGACATGACCATCCCCTACGCACACAGCGAGGCCTTACTGGCTGCCGCCGGCGAACCGAAGGAACTGGATTCCCAGCCGATGCTGAACCACATCAGCATACAATTGGGACGCTGGGGCGAGATAGTCAAAGGTATCGAGAAACTCGCATCAGGGCAGGTGGGAAAGACAGGCGAATGACACGGAACGCTTCTTTTGGTTTATTCACGGCCTGAAAACTACGC
>CAYUYD010000082.1:0-9481 GCA_964449105.1 uncultured Planctomycetaceae bacterium
TTCGGTCTTGTTGTTTTCCTGGTAGTCCGGGTCGTCGTGATGGTAGTAGTCTTCTCGGTGCAGGAGGATGACCACGTCGGCGTCCTGCTCGATGGCGCCGCTTTCGCGGAGGTCGCTCATTCGCGGGCGGTGTCCTTCCCTTCCCTCGGCTGCGCGGTTGAGCTGGCTGAGCACGACGACGGGGATGTTCAGTTCGCGCGACAGGGCCTTGAGTCCCCTGGACATATCGGCAATCTGCTGCTGGCGCGACTCTGCCTTGCCTAACGGGCTCATCAACTGGAGATAGTCCACGAAGACGCAGTCCAGACCCTCGCCGGCGGCCATTCGCCTGGCCTTGGCGCGGAGACGGAGTACGTTCAGTTCGGGCGAATCGTCTATGAAGATTTTTGCTTTTTCCAGGTCTCCGGCTGCCAGTTGGAGACCGGTCCAGTCTTCGGCGGAGGGATTTCCCCTGCGTAGGCGTGCGGCGTTCTGTCGGGCGCGGGCGCAGAGGAACCGCAGCGCCAATTGCGCCTTGGACATCTCAAGCGAAAACAGCAGGATTTTCCGCCCGTCCTCGACGGCCATGTATTCTGCCATGTTCAGCGCCAGTGCGGTTTTGCCCATTGAAGGTCGGCCCGCTATGACGATCATCTCACTTTTCTGGAACCCTGCCGTCAGTTCATCGAGTTTGAAATACCCGGTCGCCACGCCGGTGATCATCGAACCGTCGGCGGCCGACAGGGTCTCGAACGTATGCTGGAGGAGGCTTTCGAGGCTATGGGCCTGGTCGCCGATCTGACGGGAGGAGATCTGGAATATTCTTTGCTCCGCCTGGTCGAGTATCTCGGCGGGTTCGTCCTGACTTTCGTATGCGTCCTGGGCAATTTGCTGATTGGCGGCGATAAGTTCGCGCAGGAGCGCCTTATCGCGGACCAGACGGGCGTAGTATTCGGCGCTGGCGGTGGAGGGGACGCCTTCAGCCAGCGAGACCAGGTAGTCCGTTCCGCCCACCTGTTCCAGCAATTTAGCCCGCTGTAACTCCTCAGGAAGCGTGATCAGGTCGATCGGTTTTCCGGAGTTGTGCATCCGGCACAGGGTCTCAAAGATAATTCGGTGTGACGGGCGGAAGAAATCATCCGCCTGCGTTATGTGCACAACTATGTCGATGGTTCCGGGGTCCAGTACCATCGAGCCGAGGACGCATATTTCCGCTTCGACGGAGTTCGGCAGGACGCGATGTCCCACGGCTGGGCGTTTTTGACCCTGCCCTGCGGCTGCGGTCGGGACGTATTCGGACCCGGACGTCTCGGATTTGACAGCCTTTACCTCCGGGGCGATTGCACCGCTATCGGATACGCCTGCCGTTACCATTAATTATCCTCGGCATCTTGTTGCTGTTCAGTCTCGTCGCTCGCCCCGGCCGGCCCTGCCGGGTCTGTTTCCCCGTCGGATTCGCCGAGCGGGACGACCCAAACGCTGATCGTGGCTGAAATGTCTTCGGAGAATCGTATAGTTACCTCGTGCTTGTCAAGTTTGCTGATTGGTTCGTCGAGCAGAACATTCTCGGCCTCGATGCTGAATCCTTCGTTGTCGAGCGCCGCGACAATCTGTGCCGGACCTACCGAGCCGTAGAGATGACCTTCCTCGTTGGCCCTGGCGGCGATGGTGATCTCCTTTCCGTCCAGCAACTTGGCGCGTGCCTCCAGTTCACCCCGCTGTTGCGCCACTTGCTGGAGGTAAGCCTGTTTTGCCGTTTCGATGTCCTTGAGATTGGCCTCGGTGGGTTCCATTCCTATTCCCTGGGGCAGCAGGTAATTCCGCGCATACCCCGGTTTGACGTTCACGACATCGCCGATATGACCCAATTTATCCACGGTTTGACGCAGTAAAACTTTCATTTAACAGCCCTTTCTCTCTCATAAGCGTTCAGCAATCAGCATTCAGCAGTCAGCAGTCAGCGTTCGGGCGACTACCTCGTTTCTTTTCTTTATCTTTTGCTGATTGCTGATCGCTGAATGCTTTTTTAAGTTATGTACGGTATCAGCCCCAGAAATCGTGCCCGCTTGATGGCCCGTTGGGCGCTGCGCTGATGACGGGCGCAGTTTCCGCTGCGCTTACGCGAGAATATCTTGCCATGCTGGGTGATGAGTTTCTGAAGGGTGGCGATATCCTTGTAATCTATCTCGCTGGTCTTGTCACGGCAAAATCGGCACTTGCTCTGTTCATAGTAGCGGGACTGGTCTCTCCTGTCGTCGCTTTCGCCGCCTCTGCCTTGCTTGTCTGATCGACCGAATGACTTCCTGGCCATGTCTTTAATCTCTCCTGTACCACGAATTACACGAATTGCTGCGAATTACACGAATTTTAAAACGGGATGTCGTCGCCCTGCGGGGGAATCGGTTCATCCTGTTGCTGGTTGTTATATCCTTCGCCGGAATCGTCATATTGTCCCTGCTCCTGTGGGGCCTGCTGCTGCGGAGGCGGGCCGCTTTGGGCCTGGGGTTGCGAGGGGACCGACCGGCCTTGCCCGCCGCCTTGCCCGCCGCCTTGCCCGCCCTGTCCGAGAAACTGGAAACTCTGCACGAATATGCGATGCTTGGAATGCTTCTGTCCGTCCTTGTCTTCCCACCTGTCCAACTGAAGCTGACCCTCGACCAGTATGGGGTGGCCCTTCTTCATATATTGGTTAAGGGTTTCCGCCTGTTTTCCGTAGCACCGGCAGTCGATGAAGCAGACATCTTCCCGCTGCTCGCCGTCCTGGCTTCGCCAGCGACGGTTCACCGCCAGTCCGAACTCGCATACCGGCGTCTGGCTGGGAAGATAAGACAACTGCGGGTCGCGCGTAAAGCGTCCCATGAGGATGACTTTGTTGTAGTTAGCCATGATTGTCTCGCTTTTTTCAGGGGTCCTTTTTACGTTTGGTTGTCCGAATCTACCGTATCCGCGTCTTCGCCGGATTGTGATTGTGTCAGGTCGTCCTGCTCGTCGGGGGTTTCGGTTTCCGTGGACGGTAACGCTTCGTCAGCGGCGGCTTCTTTTGCCGCCTGTGCGATCGCCTCGGCTTCGTTTTTCGCGGCACGTTCAGCCTCGACTGCCGCCTGGCGGGTTTTGGCGAGAGTGGCCGGCGTATCGGCGCTAATCTGCTCGTCGCTGACGTGGTCGGCAGAGAGGATCATCGCCCGCAGGAGGCGGTCGCTCAGTTGGATGTCGTGCTGCATATCATACATCCTGCCGGGATCGGCCTTGAAATAGGTCAGCACGTACAGACCTCGTTTTCGCCCTTTGATCTCGTAGGCCAGACGGCGATCGTCCCATGGCTTTATGGCCAGGACCTCGGCCTCGGCCCGCTCCAGCACCTCGCGTACAGGCGCGGAGGCCGACTCAAAATCAGAATTATCTGCATCCAGCAGGAACATCCCTTCGTATGTCTTCATATGCCCTTTCCCGTTTCATCGAGGTTCGTCTGAACCTTCAATCTCTTGGTTATAGCGATTCATTACGCAGGTAATGCCTTTGTTTATCCAGTCCTCTACGGCGTTCGCAGCCAGTTTTACAGTCTCGGCGATAACGGGCTTTTCTTCCGTCTTGAAACCGCTCAGCACGTAATCGGCGGGATCCATCCTTTCCGGCGGGTCGCCAATGCCGATTCGCAGTCTTGCCAGGCGGTTCACGCCCATCGTTTTCAGTATATCGTTAAGCCCTTTGTGCCCGCCGGCAGAACCGGACGCCCTGGCCCGCAATCGACCCGTCGGAAGGTCCACGTCGTCCATCACCACAAGCACATCCGACGGATCGACCTTATAAAACGCCGTCATTTCCGCCACTGCCAGACCGGAGCGGTTCATGTAAGTTTGCGGCTCGGCCAGCATGATTCTTTGCCCGCCGATGTTCGCAGCCCAGAGCCTGGCGTGGAATTTCAGTTTTCCACGTCCCGGCGCCCACCGCCGACGCAATTCCTTCAATACCATAAAACCAACGTTATGCCGCGTGTCCCGGTATTGTCGCCCAGGATTGCCCAGGCCCACCACGAATTTTACGCCTGCGCCGCGTTCTTCCAAGTTCCGGCTCCGGCAGAAGTTAAGATTTTTCGCCCTCAGACTGTTTGCCCTCGGCTGATTCCTCTTCAACCTTTGCGCCGATGACTTCAGGCTCGACTTCGGCTTCCTCGGTCGCCGCCACCACGACTTCCTCAGCAACGACAGAGACCGAAGCAACCACCGCTTCGGTCTCTTCGGTGGTCGTTACGCCTTCGGGCAGTTCCAGGTCTGCCACGCGAAGCAAGTCGCCGACGTGCATTTCTAATACAGAGACTCGCAGTTCTTCGGGAATGTTCGTTACCACGCACTGGATGCTCAGTGTGGCCAGTTGCTGCCTGAGCACGCCTTCTTCGGATTCGACGCCCACCGGAACGCCTCTCAGAACGATCGGAACGGTAATGTTCACTCGCTCATCCAGGTTGACACGGGCCAGATCAACATGGATTACTGTTTGCCCCATGAAATCGTACTGCACGTCCTTGATGAGGAAGTTATGCTCTTTTCCGTCCAGTTCGCATTTCACCAGGTGTTCGCCGTGCCTGATGGCCAGTTCGATATCGCGAGCCGAGAGGCTGACGGCCTGATTTTCTTCCCCGTGACCGTAGGCGATTGCCGGAATCAGGTTATCCCGTCGAAGTCGGCGGGCCTGTCTCGTCCCAAGTTTTTCACGTTTGCTGATCTTCAGAACTTCCATCGATTCTTTTCCTTTTTTTTCTTTCTTCTTCTGTCGACAAGATTAAAATCCCTACAATCCTGTAATCCCTGTAATCCCGCTATCTTTCCTTTTCTTCAATCTTTCTGAAACAAACTGCTTACAGAGTCATTGGAAAACAGACTGCTCACGGATTCGTCACTATGAATACAATGAATTGCCTTTCCGATAAGTTCGCCTACGGAGAGGACTTTCAGCTTCAGCGCATCGACGGTCTCGGCCGGGATGGGGATCGTGTCGGTAACGACAATCTCATCTATCGGCGCTGCGGCGAGTCGATCGACCGCCTGGCCGCAGAGAACTGCGTGGGTCGCGCCGACGAGTATTCGCTCGGCGCCCTCGTCCTTACAGAGTTTGGCTGCTTCGCTAACGGTCCCTGCGGTAGAAATCATGTCGTCCATCATCAGGACGGTTTTGCCCTTTACATTCCCGACGATTCGTCCGGTGGCGACTTTCCTTCCGCTGATGCGACGCTTGTCAATGACGGCGAATTCCCCGCCGAGACGCTCGGCGTACACGCGAGCGTGCTTGGCGTTTCCTGCGTCGGGACTGACAAGCACGAGATTGTCCGGTTTGCAGCGGTGGAAATAACGGATAAAGACCGGCTCGGCGTAGAGGTTATCGACGGGTATGTCGAAGAAGCCCTGAATCTGCCTGGCGTGCAGGTCTATTGTAAGGACGCGGTCTGCCCCGGCGGTGGAGATCAGATTGGCCACTAACTTGGCGGTAATCGGGACTCTGCCTTCGTCTTTGCGGTCCTGCCGGGCGTATCCAAAATACGGAATAACCGCCGTTAAGCGTTCAGCCGACGCCCTGCGGGCGCAGTCGAGGAAGATTAACAACTCCATCAGGTTTTCATTGGTCGGCGGACACGTCGGCTGGATGAAGAAAATATCGCGCCCGCGGACGTCTTCATCCAGTTTGACCAGCAGTTCACCGTCAGGGAACGGTTCGATTGTTACCGACCCCAGCGGCAGACCGAGATGATCGGCTATACGACGGGACAACGCCGGATGCGCACGACCCGAAAACACCTTCAAGTTATCCAAATTATCCATAAACAAGTCCCTGGTCCCTAATCCCTAGTCCCTGTTTGCTTTCTACCCGGCCAGGACTCGAACCTGGAAAACGAGTACCAAAAACTCGTGTGTTACCAATTACACCACCGGGTAATAATTTAGCAGTCAGCAATCAGCGGTCAGCAATTCGCTTAGCCGCCGCCGGAACGGCGGCGCGAAAACAATAACGGCGGTGCGAAAAACAATAATGGCGGCGCGAAAAACCAACGGTCGATTATATACACGCTAAATTAAGGTCCTTCAGACAGCGGCAGTTGCCCGGTCCGAGGCCTGGGCGAGTGGCCGCTAACTACCCGCCCATTCCCGCCCGGCTTCTGTCGCCGCCGACGGGATGCCCGCAAGGACCGACATTCACTGAATGCCTACAAGGCGATAATCTACATGCCGATCCCTGTCGGTGTCAATAGTAAATTGCGATATTCTTGATTGGGTCGTGGAGGTGTTTTGTTATTGTGTGTATTATTTCCCGCGGTAATGCTGCATTCAGCGGTCGGTATTCAGCGGTCAGTATTCAGCGACTGACCGCGTTACTTTGCTTTTTTGCTGATGGCTGAACGCTATATGTTTGCGATGAACCTTTTAAGGCAGATACGCAAAACGCTGACGTTCGGCGCTGTCTTTTGATAACCCGCGTTGTCGTGCTATGACCTATTCCCCATTAAAAAGCCCCAGCCCACGGAGAAAGAGAAGCATCCGTGGGCTGGAGGCACAATACTTGAACCGGGTCTAGGCCCAGCCATTCGAATGGCTGGGCTTCTTTTTGACCCTGTTATTTTTCTATTTCCTTCGTCGGCGGATCAGAACGCCGATACCACCGAGACCCAGCAGACACATCGTCGCCGGCTCGGGAATGTCAAAATTAAACTCGACGGGTACGCCAGGATTACTGGTGGTCCACACCCGCACCATTGCCGTACCTACGGCACCCGCATCTACCAACACCCGGCCAATGCGCGACGGCGTTAAAGTAGAATTGTCACCGTTGACGCTGTCATAAAAATCCCAGTCCAACTTTATCACCGGCGGTGTTTGGAGGTTCGGGAAGAGCGGCTTGTACGTATTGAAGATCACCGTTGTCCCCATGTCGTAAGCAGAGTCCACGACCGTGTTCACCCATGTGTCCACCGGTTTCGCAGTGCCGCCTCTGACAGTAGATGTTAACGGGTCCCGGATGGTGGCGGCATCCATCGTAACCACCAGCTTGGCGTTGGTGAACTCGCCGTCAGCCGGAGCGAAGGTGAGGGTAAAATCATACACATCCTCGCCACCGGGACCGGTAACGACGGCCTTGTTCATCGTTACGACAACACTGGCGCTGGCCAGACCCGCCATCGCTCCCACAAGCACCATTACTACCGCAATTTTCATAGTCGTTTTCATTGTTACTCTCCTCTCTTCAATAGTTAGTTTTCACGAATAAATAACACGTTAACGAACTCATCGCCGTCGCGGACCTTATGCCCGACGACGCCGACGAACCAGGGCAACGGCGCCGAACGCCAGAAGCCCAATCGTGGCAGGTTCGGGAACCGGCGAACCGGCAGACCCCGGAGGATAGGTCCAGTTGGTCAGCAGGAAGCTCAGGTCCGAGCCGTCCACCAGGTCGTTATCATCGAAGTCGCCCTCTCCCCATGTCGTTCCTGTTCCCCATCCGGTCAGCAGAAGGCTCAGGTCGGAGCCATCGACTACGCCGTCGAAGTTGGCATCGCCCGGGACAACACCAACGAGCGACAGGTCATCCACGGTCGTAGCCACATCATAGACGTTCACAAAGAGTTGATTTGGTCCCATGACTTCGCCGGCATCTAAGAAGCCGATATCATCGCCTACCAGGACATAACCGCTGCCGCTATCAATATAAATGTCGGTCGACCTTGCATTGCCATCCGACACCATTCTGATGCCGTACACCGTATCTGCGCTGTAGGTAAGGTCGTTGCCGTCGCCATCCTTGAGAGGCTGAACCACATATCCCGGGTAGAAAGCACATATTATACCGTTACCCGGATAGTCCCAAGCATTGAAGTATACTATGCTGAGTCTCCTGCCGTTGCCGACCGCATTGGGGGCTATCAGATAAAAGAGCATCTCGCCGTAATCCTTACTCGCCACCTTTGCCTTAACCTCGAAAGAAACAACCCAATCGGTCGTGTTCGTAAAGTAAAGACTGGCCTGGGGGTTATTAGGGGGCCTGAAGTCGGGGTCGATAGCGTCGGTGTACATTGACATAGTGCCGCTGATGTTACCGGCCGCTGTGGTTATGTAATCATACCTCTCTATAACCCAACCGTCTATGCCATCAATCGAAGTGCCTTCAGAGAAGCCGTCTTCTGTCTCAAACCCGGTCTCGTACAGTATCCCGCCCGCGTTCGCCGGCCCGGCCCAAACCAATACTGCCATTACTGCCAATAAAATCGTTGCATTTTTCATCTTGTTACTCCTTCCTTCAAAAGTTCCTCGAAACGTTCCCCGCTCCGTCCCGGCACAAGACTACGTGAAGCGGGGTCAGTGGAGCGCGGGTTCAAGCCCGGCCACTCGAACCTGTCCCTTTGGGATGAATGGCCGGGCTTTTTTTGACCCTGTTATTTTTCTACTTTTTCCTTCGGCGGATCAGAACGCCGATCCCGCCGAGGCCCAGAAGCGCCATCGTCGCCGGCTCGGGAATGCCGGTAACGTCTTCCCAACTGTCGCCCAGGCGGATCTCGTCGACCCGGCCTGCCTTGTCGCCACTATCGGGGAACCCCCACTTGCTGCGTAAGTACAAGTACGTTAAAACGTCATCCGCGGCGAACGTGGAGGTCAGGTCCCAGGCGCCCTCGGCCCCGACCGTATCTGTCCCTACCTTGTAGATCTTCAGGTAGGCCGTGTCGTTGCCCGATGCGACGGCATCGACCTTCGCAACGAGGAGATAGGTTGCTGCACTGAGTGGAACAACGGCCCCAGTAACTTTGCCGCTTCCGCCTGGCCCCTGAATGTAGAAAGTTACGGGGCACAGTCATACCGAGTGCCGTACTGGAGATGCTAAAGCTGAAGAACACGCCGTTTGGTAAGTACATGGTGGCGGGGCCGAGGCCTAGATCCACATTCGGGACGTAGGTCACGGTCGCATGGATTTCGACCAGCGCACTCATGTAGAACGTATTGTCCGCGTTCAACCCAATGGCGTTGCTCAAACTGCGCATATCCCCATTGCCCCATCTAATATCAGCGCTGTTGCCAACACTTGTAAGCGGGCTGCCGGCGGGATACACCGGGCTGCCGGTTGTAAGAGCATGCGTCGTCATGCCGGTACCTATCTGCCACACGGCGCTGAATCCGATGTCGCCGCCGCCGGACTTGCCCGCGACGTTTCCGGGTGTCGCATAGTTGTACGGCTCATAGACTGTCGGAGTCGAAGCCGCCTGCGCCACTACTGCCAACATCGCCACTACTGCCAATAAAATCGTTACGTTTCTCATTTTACAACTCCTTACATAATGAAGCCTTTTGCGGAGCATCCCGGCGGGAACACCCCGCCGATAAAAACACTCCACAATTTCCAAAAACTACAAACTACTTCCTCTCACATAATGATGCTACATACAACATGCTGATACTACGTATTACTGCTGTTTTCTCTCCATCGCGCCTCCTTCCCGTAAAGACCGGAATACCGGAATACCGTGGGACCG